>NZ_LPMU01000036.1:0-66600 GCF_001534535.1 Burkholderia sp. MSMB1459WGS | reverse complement strand
CGCTTCACTTCATTTGCCGTGATCAGCTTATGGCGGGACTTCCACCCGCAGGAATGCGCCCATGCTGGGCGCACACGCAAAAAAGCCCGCTCGAAGCGGGCTTTTGACGGGCGGTTCGGCGAATCGGCCGCAGGCCGATGCGCTTACGCGAACGAGTAGAACACGCGGAACGCGACCTTGCGCTCGGCCCAGAATTCGGCCGCCTCGCGGAACACGTCGAGCAGCGTCTCGCGCCCTTCC
This sequence comes from Burkholderia sp. MSMB1459WGS, assembly GCF_001534535.1. Lineage (NCBI taxonomy): Bacteria > Pseudomonadati > Pseudomonadota > Betaproteobacteria > Burkholderiales > Burkholderiaceae > Burkholderia > Burkholderia sp. MSMB1459WGS. The sequence goes on along the minus strand of NZ_LPMU01000036.1, from coordinate 66,360 downwards.
TTGTCGAATTTCTGCGCGATCGGCAGCCCTTCGAGGACGATCACGAAACCGGGCTGCGCGCCGGCCTTCGCGACGAGGTCGGTCAGGCAGTCGTACAGCGCGTCGTAGTTCTTCCCGAAATGCTTCGGAAACAGGAACGACGTCGCGATCGTTTCCATCACTTCCTGCTTCGACTGCGCGGCGCCGCAATACGCATACAGGAAATGCTGGCCGAGCCGACCGGCTTCGTCGGCGAGATCCTGCACGCGGAACGCGCGGATCGACTGCACGAGATTGGGTCGCACGGTCGTGAAAAGGCTCATAGGCTCCTCGTTCGATGAAAGCCCGGGCTCGGCTTCCTGTTGCTCCGGCGTGCCGCCGGCCTGCGCCGCCGCGTGCAACTGAATCACACGCTGAAACAGATTACCGTCGCCGGCCGCGAACAGTTCCGCCGCCGCCGTATCGTGCGCGTAGATGGAGTCGCTCATGCCATTCGTCCCGAAGTCATTCAACAATACGTTTAAAACTGTTGTAGTGGTCGCCCGTGTAATAACAGTTGTCGATCCGGCGCAACGGCCCGCCACAGACGATCCGGCGCGCGCCGCGATTGCGCGCACGCGGCGTCGGCACCGTGTACTCATGGTAGTAGCCGCGCTTCGCCTTCGGCAGGATCCGCTCGCGATTGCCGAATACGACGCCGTCTTTCTCGTACGGATAGGGGCCGCCGGCGGCGATCAGGCCCAGCGTGGTCACGGCTTCGCGCGGAAGACGGGCGGCCGGGATCGTATCGAGCCCGCTCGCGGCCACGTCGGCCGGAACGGCCTCCCGTGCGTAAGCGGCGGAAACCAGACTGCCCGTCGGCGTGCCGACGATACCCATCGCGAACATCGCGAAGACGGACGCGAGCGCGCCGTTGCGGAGCCACTTGCGTGCCATGAACCAGGGTTCCCGCTGTTAAATCAAGTAGTTGACGACCAACAAAGGCGTTAGCGTAGCGTTATTGGCCGCGCGAATCAATGTCCGTTTGGGAATCGAAAGCCGCGCGACACCGGTAATGCCGTATTTCTTACCGAATTTGCACTACATTTAACTTACATGAGATAAAATACGACCGGCATCTTTCATATGGCAAGACCCTGCCTCCTTGCCACACTCGCTACCCGGAGTGGAAAGATGCTGCTGTTGCTTATGGGAAGCGCGATTGCGCCCTGCCCGCGGCGTGCCCATTGCGGGCACGCCTCTTTTTGCTTTTGTTTACAATTTCGCCCGACGCGCGGCACCGGTTCGACCGGCGCCGCGTCGTTTCGCCTCAGCGCGCGGCGTTGACGTCGGCGACCAGCAGCGCCGCCATGTTGACAATGCGGCGAACGGTCGCCGATTCGGTCAGCACGTGCACCGGCTCCGCGGCGCCCAACAGGATCGGCCCGATCGCGATGTTGTTGCCGGCGGCCGTCTTCAGCAGGTTGTACGCGATGTTCGCGGCGTCGATGTTCGGCAGGATCAGCAGGTTCGCGTCGCCTTCCAGCGTCGATTCCGGCAGGATTTCCTTGCGCAGCGCCGCGTCGAGCGCGACGTCGCCGTGCATCTCGCCGTCGACCTTCAGCTCCGGCGCGGTTTCCTGCAGGATCGCGAGCGTATCGCGCATCTTCTTCGCCGAAGGTGCATTGCTCGTGCCGAAATTCGAGTGCGACAGCAGCGCGACTTTCGGCTCGATGCCGAAGCGGCGCACTTCTTCCGCGGCCATGATCGTGATCTCGGCCAGTTGCTCCGGCGTCGGATCGACGTTCACGTGCGTATCGACGAGGAAAATCTGGCGGCCCGGCAGCACGAGCCCGTTCATCGCCGCGTACACGCTGCAGCCCGGGCGCTTGCCGATCACCTGGTCGATGAAGTGCAGGTGGCGGTGCGTGGTGCTGATCGTGCCGCAGATCATCCCGTCCGCTTCGCCCTTCTTCACCAGCATCGAGCCGATCAGCGTCGTGCGGCGGCGCATTTCGACGCGCGCGAGCTGCTCGCTGATGCCCTTGCGCGCCATCATCTTGTGATACGTCTGCCAGAAGTCGCGGTAGCGCTCGTCGTGCTCGGTGTTGACGACCGTGAAATCGGCGCCGGGCGTGAGGCGCAGGCCGTAGCGCTGGATGCGGTGCTCGATCACCGACGGGCGGCCGATCAGGATCGGCTTCGCGAGTTTTTCGTCGACGATGATCTGAACGGCGCGCAACACGCGCTCTTCTTCACCTTCCGCGAACACGACGCGCTTCTTCTCTTCCGGCGCGGCGCGCGCGATCTGGAAGATCGGCTTCATCGTCGTGCCGCTGTGATACACGAACTGCTGCAGATGGACGCGATACGCCTCCATGTCCTCGATCGGGCGCGTCGCGACGCCGCCGTCCATCGCGGCCTGTGCGACGGCCGGCGCGATCTTCACGATCAGGCGCGGATCGAACGGCTTCGGAATCAGGTATTCGGGCCCGAACGACAGATCCTGGATGCCGTACGCGGTCGCGACGATGTCGCTCTGCTCGTGCTGCGCGAGTTCGGCGATCGCATTGACGGCCGCGATCTCCATTTCGCGCGTGATCGTCGTCGCGCCGACGTCGAGCGCGCCGCGGAAGATGAACGGGAAGCACAGGACGTTGTTGACCTGGTTCGGGTAATCGGTGCGGCCGGTGGCCAGCACGGCGTCGGGACGCACTTCGAGCGCGAGTTCCGGCAGGATTTCCGGCGTCGGGTTCGCGAGCGCGAGGATCAGCGGGCGCTCGGCCATGCCCTTCACCATCTCCTGCTTCAGCACGCCCGCGGCCGACAGGCCAAGGAAGATGTCCGCACCGTCGATCACTTCGGCGAGCGTGCGGGCGTCGGTTTCGCGCGCGAAACGCTCCTTGTCCGGATCCATCAGTTCGGTGCGGCCCTTGTAGACCACGCCGGCCAGGTCGGTCACCGTGATGTTCTCGAGCGGCAGGCCGATGTCGACCAGCAGGTCGAGACACGCGAGCGCGGCCGCGCCCGCGCCGGACGCGACGAGCTTGACCTTCTTGATGTCCTTGCCGACGACCTTCAGGCCGTTCGTGACGGCCGCGGCCACGACGATCGCGGTGCCGTGCTGGTCGTCGTGGAACACCGGGATCTTCATCCGCTTGCGCGCTTCGCGCTCGACGATGAAGCAGTCCGGCGCCTTGATGTCTTCGAGGTTGATCCCGCCGAAGGTCGGCTCCAGCGCGGCGATCACGTCGACGAGTTTGTGCGGGTCCGATTCGTTCAGCTCGATGTCGAACACGTCGATGCCCGCGAACTTCTTGAACAGCACCGCCTTGCCTTCCATCACCGGCTTCGACGCGAGCGGGCCGATGTTGCCGAGACCGAGCACCGCCGTGCCGTTCGTCACGACGCCGACCAGGTTGCTGCGCGCGGTGAAACGCGCCGCGTTCAGCGGGTTCTCGACGATCTCCTCGCACGCGTACGCCACACCCGGCGAATACGCGAGCGCGAGGTCGCGCTGGTTGATCATCTGCTTGGTCGGAGCGATCGCGATTTTGCCGGGGGTCGGAAATTCGTGATAGTCGAGCGCGGCTTCGCGGAGCTTGGCTTTGGAGGAGGCTTGGGTGGACATGTGTCTCGTGACGTGCGGATTAGAATAACTGTTCGACGGCATTGTAGCGCCAATCATCGGCCGCCAGACCGGCGATTCGGGTGCAACAGCCGCGACCAAAATGTACTGGATGGTGCAGGAGCGCCGCCGCTCGCCTCGTACAATGCCGTTCCTTCAACCGTTTCGGACCGCCCGCCGTGCCAGCCGCCCTCTCCGAGTTTTCGCTGATCGAACGCTTCTTCACGCGCCGCGCCGCGCAGGGCGCCCGCGCGTCGACGCTCGGCATCGGCGACGATTGCGCACTGATTGCGCCCCGATCCGGGAAATTGCTGGCCATTTCGACGGACATGCTGGTGGAAGGCCGCCACTTCTTCCCCGATGTCGCGCCCGACGCGCTCGGCCACAAGACGCTCGCGGTCAACCTGTCGGACCTCGCGGCGATGGGCGCCGAGCCGCGCGCATTCACGCTCGCGTGCGCACTGCCGCGGGCCGACGTGGCGTGGCTCGAGGCGTTCAGCGACGGCCTCTTCGCGCTGGCCGAGCGATACGGCTGCGAGCTGATCGGCGGCGACACGACGAGCGGGCCGCTGAACCTGTGCGTGACCGTGTTCGGCGAAGTCGCGCCCGACGCGGCGCTGCGGCGCGATGCCGCGCGCGACGGCGACGACGTGTGGGTGTCCGGCACGCTGGGCGATGCGCGCGCGGGCCTCGGCGTCGCCCGCGGCGAATGGGCGGCCGGCGCGGATGAAGCCGCCGCGTTCCGGCGCGCGCTCGAGCGGCCCGAACCGCGCGTCGCGCTCGGCCTGGCGCTCGCGGGCGTCGCGCACGCGGCGCTCGACCTGTCGGATGGCCTCGCCGGCGATCTCCAGCACATCCTGACGCGCTCGAACGTGCGCGCCGAGATCGACGCCGACGCGGTGCCGCGCTCGGCCGCGCTCGCGACGCTGCCGGCCGACGTGCAGCGCCGCTGCACGCTGGCCGGCGGCGACGACTACGAACTGTGCTTCACGGCGCCGGTCGCGGCCCGCGCGGCGGTCGCGGCGGCGGGCGCCACGGCCGGCGTGCCGGTCACGCGAATCGGTACAATACGCGCGTTGTCCGCGCCGTCGGCGCAACCCGCCATCGCGTGGCGCGACGCGGCCGGCGCGCCCCTCGCTCTCACGTTGCACGGCTTCGACCACTTCCATGCAGACTGATCCGACGCCCACGCACGCCGCGGCCGAGCCCGGCGCCGCGCAGCCCGCGCCGACACGCGTGACGGCCCGCTTCATGCTGTCGCACCCAGCGCATCTCGTGTCGCTCGGCTTCGGCAGCGGGCTCGCGCCGATCATGCCCGGCACGTTCGGCTCGCTGTTCGGCTGGCTCACGTTCGTCGTGCTCAACCGCTACCTGACGGTGCCCGAATGGTGGGCGCTGATCGCCGTCGGCTTCGTGGCGGGCACGTGGGTCACCGGTTTCACCGCGAAGAAGGCCGGGATGGCCGACCCGGGCGCCGTCGTCTGGGACGAGATCGTCGCGATCTGGCTCGTGATGCTGTTCGTCACGCCCGCGACCTTCGTCGGCCAGCTGTGGGCGTTCGTCGCGTTCCGCTTCTTCGACATGCTCAAGCCGCCGCCGATCCACTACTTCGAGCACCGCCTGAAAGGCGGGCTCGGCATCATGGTCGACGACCTGGTGGCCGCGTTCATGACGCTGCTCGTGATCGCCCTGTGGCGCTCCGTCGCCGGCTGACCGATTTTCCGACCGCTTCCCCGACTGTTTCCCGACGCGTATGCCAACCGATTCCGTCGTTCACCAGCTTGCGATCCGCGCTGGCAACAAGCTGCGTGACGAGCACCTCACGCTCGCCACCGCCGAATCCTGCACCGGCGGCATGATCGCCGCGGCGATCACCGACATCTCCGGCAGCAGCCAGTGGTTCGAGCGCGGCTTCGTCACGTACTCGAACCAGGCCAAGATCGAGATGATCGGCGTGCCGGCCGACCTGATCGACAAGCACGGCGCCGTCAGCGAGCCCGTCGCGCGAGCGATGGCCGAAGGCGCGCTGCGCAACAGCCGCGCGCAGGTCGCGCTGTCCGTTACCGGCATCGCGGGCCCGGCCGGCGGCAGCGAGAAGAAGCCGGTCGGCACCGTATCGTTCGGCTGGAGCAACCGGCTGCATACCGACGTCGAGACGTTAGTGTTCAAGGGCGACCGCGAACAGATCCGCACGCAGGCGGCCGCGCATGCGCTGCGCGGGCTGCTGAAGCTGCTCGACGAGCGCGAGCGCTGACCGGGCGGGGCGTGCCGCCCCGCCGCGCGCTTATTGAATCGCGTCGGGCTTCACGACGATCCAGTTCTTGTCCGCCGTCACCGGCAAGCCGAGCGACTTCTGCTTCGCGGCCGATTCGTCCGACCACGCGCGGATCTGCGCCATCTGCTTGTCCTTCTTGTCGACCCACACACGCACGCCGCCGCGCGCGACGTCGGTCGCGTTCAGCAACATGTAGCCGTCGGACGTCGGCGTGTCGCCCGCGACGAGCACCGGCTTCTTCCACTGGTCGATCCAGCCGACGATCGAACCGAGCTTGCCTTCGTACCACGTCATCGGGTTCATCAGGAACGGCGTGATCACGAGGTGGCGGTTCGCGGCCTCGTCGTACTTGCCGGCCTTGATCTGCAGCCGCGACGTCGTCAGCGTGCCGGTCGCCGGGTCGCGCAGCAGCGTCGTCACGCCGATCACGTTCTGCGGCTTCACGTTGTAGCCGTACTTCGGATCGGACAGCACGAGCCGCGCGAGCTCCTCGTGCGCGGCCGTCATCACGTAGACGTCGATGCCGTTCTCGCGCAGCGCGTTGTACAGCTCCTGCATCCCGCGGAAGAAGCGCGGCGGGTTCACCGTGCCGTCGACGATCTTGTCGCCGTGCCAGTAGCGGATCGGAATCGGCTTGCCGTCGGCGAGCATCGCGTCGACGTGGCGCTTCAGGTCGGCGAGCGACTGCCCGGCGAACGCCTGCGCGATCCATGGATAGCAGACCAGATCGTCGATCTCGCACAGCCGGTAGTAGTAGCTCGTCAGCGATTCCTTGTAGTCGGCGGCATCCTTGAACGGGATCAGCTTCAGCGACGGGTCGAGCGAATCGCGTGTGAGCACGCCGCGGTTCTCGAGATACGGCAGCAGCGCTTCCTCGAGGTCGTAGCGGTAGGTCGTGTTGTCGGCGTCGAACACCGCGTAGTCGCCGCGGTTCGCGTGCGCGGCGATCATCGCGTTCAGCGCCTTCGCGCTGTCGGCCGGCCAGTGCGACAGATCCGCCGCATGGGCGAACGTCATGCACAGCGACGCGGCGAACGCGCTCAGAAGACGGCGGGACAGCTTGGGCATGGCGTCGCTCCTTTTCTTGACATTTTCGTGACGGATCGATGACAAGAGGCAGCATCGCGCGAATAAATTAGCGACATGCGGTACGGAAGCGACGGGAAGTTGTCGGCGTGCGCCAGGGACGATCGGGGAACGCGGAGGAGAACGGGAGGATGCAGCGCGGCCGCGGGCGCGGGGCGGGCACCAACCGCCCAGCGGGCGGCCGGGCGGTGTGGTGCGATACGGTACAGCGATACGGTACAGCGATACGGTGCGGCGATACGGTGTCGCGCGATTCGATCAGCGATGCGCGTTGATCGCGTCGCGCGTCTTCTGCGCGGCGAGCGCCGCGGCTTCGACGAAATCCTCGCCCTTGCTCGCATACAGGATCGCGCGCGACGAGTTGATCATCATCCCGGTGCCGTCGGCCGTGCGCCCCGCGTTGACGGTCGCCTGCACGTCGCCGCCCTGCGCACCGATGCCGGGAATCAGCAGCGGCATGTCGCCGACGATCCCGCGCACGATCTCGATTTCGTTCGGGAACGTCGCGCCGACCACGAGGCCGAGCTGGCCGCTCTTCGCATTCCACTTGTTCGCCGCAAGGTCGGCGACGACCTGGTACAGCGGCCGGCCCGGATGGCCGGCGCCGTTCGTGTCGAGGAACTGCAGATCCGAGCCGCCCGGGTTCGACGTGCGGCACAGCACGATCACGCCCTTGCCTTCGTGCTCGAAGTACGGCTCGACCGAGTCGTAGCCCATGTACGGGTTCACCGTGACGGCGTCCGCGCGATAGCGCTCGAACGCTTCGCGCGCGTACTGCTCGGCGGTGCTGCCGATGTCGCCGCGCTTCGCGTCGAGGATCACGGGCAGGCCCGGATGCTGGAGATGGATGTGCGCGATCAGGCGCTCGAGCTGGTCTTCCGCGCGGTGCGCGGCGAAGTATGCGATCTGCGGCTTGAACGCGCTCGCGTACTGCGCGGTCGCGTCGACGATCTGCCGGCAGAACTCGAAGATCGCGTCGGGCTGGCCGTCGAACTGCACGGGAAAGCGCGACGGCTCGGGATCGAGGCCGACGCACAGCAGCGAATTCGTGCGTTGCCACGCGGCGCGCAGCGATTCGATGAAAGTAAGCGGGGAAGACATGGCGGGTACTCGCGGCAAACCGTTGGTAGACCGCGTATTTTACCCGCGTCGCGGGCGGGCCTCGCGTGCCGCGGCGCTGCCGCGCGCATCGGCGCGCTCGACGGTGAACGCGAAGCGCCGCGTGAGCCGCTCGCCGGGCGCGAGCAGCGTCATCCCGTGCGCGGCCGCGCCGCCCGGCAGGTTCACCGCATTGATCGGATGATCGACCGGCTCGAAGCAGAAGAAATCCTCGCCCGGCGGCGTATAGAGCACGTACGCGTCGGCGTCGGCCGAGACGGTCAGCGACAGCCGGCGGCGCGGCCAGCTCACCGTCGCGTGGCCGCCCCAGCCGGTAAACGCATGATTGACGAGCGTGGCCGGCAGCGGATACGCGACGCCGAACTGCCAGGCCGGCGGCACGCTGACGTGCCGCACCGGCAGGAAATCGGCGCCCGACAGCCACAGGCCGCCCGCCGCCGCGGCCAGCTCGGTCGCCGCATCGCGCACGAGGAAGGGATGCACGCCGAGCCCGAACGGCAGCCGCGCGCGCCCCGCGTTCTCGATCGTCAGCGCGATCGACAGCGTCGCGTCGTCGAGCTCGAACGACTGGATCGCGCGGAACGCATACGGCGCGCCGGCGGCACGGTCGAGCGACAGTTGCAACGACGTGTCGGTCGCATCGTCCACCTGCCACGGCGCGAGCCAGCCATCGCCGTGGATCGGCAGCGGCTCGTCGCGACGGTTGCGCGGCACCGCGACCTTGCGCCCGTCGCATTCGAAGCGCCCGTCGCCGATCCGGTTCGAGTACGGCAGCAGCGGATAGCACGCGAGCTCGTTCGGGTCCGTCGCCGTCTCCGGGTGCTCGCAACGACGGAACACCGGCATCAGCACGCCGTTGTCGCCGCGCCAGTCGAAGCGCGCGATGCCGCCGCCGAGGTGCGGCAGCACGTCGAGCCGCAGCGACGCGTTCGACAGCGTGACGGCCGCCGCATGCGCGGCGCCGACGCCCTGCGCGAACGCGGCCGTCTGCGGGCCGGGGCTGACCGGCTGGGCGGCGGCGGCCAGGCGCGCGCGGCGCGACTGGCTGGTGGACGACGATGCGCGCGAGGACGTGGCGGTCATGGTGAGCTCCTTTCCTTCGTCGAAGAAACGATGCAGGTCGTGCGAACGATCAGGCCCAGCCGCCGTCGACGATCACGTCCTGCGCGGTGATCATCCGGCTGTCGTCGGCCGCGAGAAACAGCGCCATCCGTGCAAGATCGGCCGGCAGCAGCTCGGCATCGATGCACTGGCCGGCCTTGATCGCCGCGCGGCCCGCGTCGTCGAGCCACAACCGGCGCTGCTTGTCGGTCAGCACCCAGCCGGGCACCAGCGAATTCACGCGGATGCCGAACGGGCCGAGCTCGCGCGCGAGGCCGCGCGTCAGGCCCTGCACGGCCGCCTTCGCCATCACGTAGACGGGATAGCCGCCGTTCTTCAGCATCCAGCTGATCGAGCCGAGATTGATGATCGCGCCGCCGCCCTGCCGCTTCATGTCGTCGATCACTGCCTGCGCGGCGAAGAACTGGTGACGCAGGTTCACCGCGATGCCCGCGTCGAACGACGCGGGCGTCACGTCGCCGATCGCATGGCGCGTGTCGTTCGCCGCGTTGTTCACGAGCACCGCGATCGCGCCGATGCGCGCGCGGATCGCGTCGATCGCCCGGCGCAGCGCGTCGATGTCGGTCAGGTCGCACGACAGGAACAGCGGCGCATGCCGCGCATGCGCGAGGCGCTCGGCGAGCGCGGCGCCGGCCGCCGCGTCGAGATCGACGAATGCGACGCGCGCACCCTGTTCGGCGAAGTGCTCGACGAACGACGCGCCGATGCCGGTCGCACCGCCCGTGATCAGCACGGTGCGATCCTCGAGGCTCGGGTAGCGCGCGAAGCGCGTGTCGCTCGCGGCGTGCGGATCGGGCGCGGAAGTGTCGATGGTCATGCGGATCGTCTCCGTGGGAACAGGTCGGTCAGTCGCGTACGCCGCGGTTCTTGAGCTGGTCGAGCAGCACGGCCGCGAGCAGGATCGCGCCGCGCACGAGGTACTGGTAGAACGCGTCGATGTTCAGCAGGTTCATCACGTTCTCGACGGTGCCCATGATCAGCACGCCGATCACGACGCCCGAGATCGTCGCGCGGCCGCCCATCAGCGACACGCCGCCGAGCACGCACGCCGAGATCACGTTCAGCTCGAAGCCCTGCGCGGCGTTCGGCTGGCCCGACGTGATGCGCGACGCGAGAATCACGCCCGCGAGCGCCGTCACCGCGCCCTGAATCAGGAAGATGTACACGCGCGTGCGTTCGACGTTGATCCCCGCGAGCCGCGACGCTTCCGGATTGCCGCCGATCGCGAGCGTGTTGCGGCCGTAGACGGTCTGGTTCAGCAGCACGCCGAACCCGATGAAGCACAGCAGCGTGACCCAGATCGGCAGCGACACGCCGAACATCGACAGCCCGCCGAGCGCGATGAAGGTGTCCGACGACACGCCGACCGCCTGCCCCTTCGACACGATGAAGCCGAGCCCGCGCACGATCTCCATCGTCGCGAGCGTCGTGATCAGCGCGTTGATGCGCAGGTACGCGATCACCGCGCCGTTCACGAAGCCGATCGCGGCGCCGGCCGCGACCGCCGCGACGATCGCGACGAACGTGTTGTCGGTCGCGTTCAGCACCATCGCGCACAGCACGCCGGAGAACGCGACGGTCGAGCCGATCGACAGGTCGAAGTCGCGCGACGCGAGACAGAACATCATCGTGCACGCGACCATGCCGATCTGCGAGATCGACAGCGCGAGGCCGAGCATGTTGTCGATCGAGAAGAAGTGATCGACGGTCAGCGACATCGTGATGAACATCACCGCGAAGATCGCGATCAGGCTGTATTCGGTCAGATGCTGCCACCACTTCTGGCGGTCGCTCTGCTGCGGCACCAGCGCGTCGGCCGACGGCTTCGCGGCGGCGCTGGCAAGATTTTCGTTGACTTGCATGGTGTATCTCCTGCTCCTGCATCGCGCGGCCCACGCCGCGCGTGTTCGATTCGAATGTCGTATGCCGCGTCAGGCCGCCTCGACCGCACTCGTCTGCGGCAGCGCGAGGTTCAGCACCGCGTGCTCGTTCGCCTGCGCGCGCGGCAGCTCGCCGGCGATCCGGCCTTCGCGCATCACGACGACGCGGTCGGACACGCCGAGCACTTCCGGCAGTTCCGACGACACCATCACGATCGCGCAGCCACGCTCCGCGAGCCGGTAGATCACGTCGTAGATCTCGTGCTTCGCGCCGACGTCGATCCCGCGCGTCGGCTCGTCGAGGATCACGACCTTCAGGTCGGGCTCCGCGAGCCAGCGCGACAGGATCGCCTTCTGCTGGTTGCCGCCCGACAGGAAGCGGATCTTCTGGCGCCGGTTCGGCGTCTTGATCTTCAGCCGCTGGATGAAGCGGTCGGCCGTTTCGCTTTCGATCTTGCCGTTGATGAAGAGCCCCGCGCGCAACGAATGGCGGCGGCAGCTGATGTTGATGTTCTCGGCGACCGACGCGATCGCGATGATCCCTTCTTCCTTGCGGTCCTCGGGGCACAGCACGATGCCGTGCCGAATCGCGTCGCCGGTGCGTTTCACGTCGATGCGCGCGCCGTCGAGCGTCAGCACGCCCGCGCGCCGGCGGTCCGCGCCGTACACGAGCCGCATCAGCTCGCTGCGGCCCGCGCCGACGAGCCCGAAGAAACCGACGATCTCGCCCGCGCGCACCGAGAAGCTCGCGGGTTCGCGCAATGCCGGGCCGTCGACGCCTTCGGCGGAAAATCGCACGTCGCCGAGCGCGCGCGGCGCGTAATGGTAGATGTCCGAAATCTCGCGCCCGACCATCTCGGCAACCAGCCGCTCGCGCGGCACGTCGGCCAGCGATTCGTGCGACGCGATCTTGCGCCCGTCGCGAAAGATCGTGCACGCATCGCACAGCCGGTAGATCTCGTCCATCCGGTGCGAGATGTAGATCAGCGCGCGGCCTTGCGCACGCAGATCGTCGACCAGCTTGAACAGCACTTCGGTCTCGCGATGCGACAGCGAGCTCGTCGGTTCGTCGAGCGCGATCACGCGCGCGTTGCGCATCAGTGCCTTGCAGATCTCGACCATCTGCCGCTGCGCAATCGACAGCCGCCCGAGCCGCGCGTCCGGATCGAGATCGACGCCCATCTCGGCGAGCCGCTCGCGCACGTAACGCTTCGCCTCGCGCTTCCTCACCCAGCCGAACGCGTTCGGCAGGCGGCCGAGCAACAGGTTTTCCGCGACCGTCAGGTCGGGCACGTACTGCAATTCCTGGTGAATCACCGCGATGCCGGCCGCGATCGACGCGGCCGCACTCGCGAACTGCACGGGCTGGCCGTCGACCAGCACGCTGCCCGCATCGGGCTGGTATTCGCCGCCGAGAATCTTCAACAGCGTCGACTTGCCCGCGCCGTTCTCGCCCATCAGGCCATGCACCTCGCCCGCATGCACGTCGAACGAAATGCCGTCGAGTGCGCGCACGCCGGGAAATACCTTGCCGATATTGTCAAAACGCAGTGCCGCTGACACGTCGTCTCCCCACTTCCAGATCGATCGACCGCCGGCCGCCGCGTCGCCGCGGCAGCCGGCGGGCCGCTTACTTCGACGCGAGCCCCATCTCCTCGCGCACCTTCGCCACGTTCTCGCGCGTCGCGAGCATGCCCGTCGTCAGCGTCAGCGGCGGCGGCGCCTTGCCCTGCGTGATCCACGCGTACATCAGGTCCGAGGTTTCCTCGCCGTGGCGCTTCGGGCTGATGATCACGGTGCCGTAGAAGCCCGTCGGCTGCGGCTTCTTGAACTCGTTCAACGCCGAATCGGAACCGCCGATGCCGATGCCGATCATGTTGTCGGCCTTGAAGCCGCGCCCTTCGGCCGCGCGCACCGCGCCGAGCACGGCCTCGTCGTTCAGGCCGTACGCGACCCAGTGCTTGAACTGCGGATTCTTCGTGAGCGCGATGTTCGCCGCGTTGAACGCGTTTTCGGTGTCGGTCTTCGCCTGCGGCGCCGCGATCACGTTCGCCTTCGGGAAGCCGGCGGCGACCAGCGCGTCGGTCGCGCCGCTCGTGCGATCGTGCGCGGTCGGCAACTGCTCGTAGGTGATGTCGATCGCGCCGACGTCCTTCATGTCCCAGCCGCGCTTCTTGATCTCGGCCGCGATGCCGTCGCCGACCTGCTTGCCGATGTTGTACGCGGAGATCCCCATGTGCGGCACCGCCTCGATCGGCTTGCCCGCGCCGTCGACGAGGCGGTCGTCGACCGTCATCATCTTCAGGTTGTGCGACTTCGCCTTCGCGACGATGCCCGGCCCGAGCTTCACGTCGGGCGTGCAGATGATGAAGCCCTGCGCCTTCTGCGCGGACAGGTTGTCGATCGCGCTCATCACCTTCTCGCCGGACGGCGCGCCGATCTTCACGAGCGTGAAGCCCTTCTGCTTCGCGGCGATCTCGGCGAATTTCCATTCGTCCTGGAACCACGGCTCTTCAGGCTGCTTCACCAGGAAGCCGATCTTGACCGGGTCGGCCGCGTGCGCGACCGGGCTACCCATCACCACCGCGGCCGCAGCGGCCAGCGTTACGAACGTTCTGCGTTTCATCTCCAGTGTCTCCTTGTTTTCATCGAACAGGATGCAGCCGCTTGTTGGTTTCGACGCAGCATGCGCGCGGCCGTCGCACGTGCGGTCTTTCGAATCGTTGCGTCAGTCGTGATACAGCGCCGCGCGCCCGCCATCGACGGCGATGCACGCGGCATTGATGAACGGCGCCTCGTCGGACGCCAGGAACACGGCCGTCATCGCGACCTCCTCCGGGCGGCCGATCCGCTTCATCGGCTGCAGCGCGAGCGTCTCGGCGCGCGCGGCGGCCGGATCGGGCTGCGCGTCCCACCAGTCGCGCGTCAGCTGCGTCTCGATGTAGCCCGGCGCGATCGCGTTCACGCGCACGTTGCGCGCCGCGTATTCGATGCCGAGCGCCCGCGTGAGCCCCAGCACGCCGTGCTTCGCGACCGGGTACGGAAAGCAGCCCGGGATGATCCTGAATGCATGCGTCGACGCGATGTTCACGATGCTGCCGCGCCCGCGCTCGACCATGCCCTCCAGCGCCGCGCGGCAGCCATGCCACACGCCGTCGAGATCGACCGCGAAGCAGCGCCGCCAGTCGTCGTCGGTCATCGTCAACGGATCGGCGAACACGTTGATGCCCGCGTTGTTCACGAGCACGTCGAGCGGGCCGAACGCCGCTTCGGTCTGCGCGAGCGCGTCGCGCACCGCCTGCTGCCGCGCGACGTCCGCCTGCAGCGGCAGCACGCGCGCGCCCTCGCATTCGTGTGCAATCGCGGCGGCCGTGTGCTGCGCCTGCGGGAAGTCGAGATCGACGAGCGCGACGGCCGCGCCTTCGCGCACGAACGCGCGCGCGATCGCGGCGCCGATGCCGCGGCCCGCGCCCGTCACCATCGCGACCTTGCCCGCGAGGCGGCCCATCATGCGGCTCCGCCGCGCGCGACGCGCAAGCCGGCCTGGAACGCACGCGCATTCGCCGCGGTCGTGTCGGCCGACTGGCCGGGGCGATACAGCGCCGAACCGAGCCCGAAGCCGTTCGCGCCGGCGTCGAGGAACGGCCGCATGTTGTCCGGCGCGATCCCGCCGACCGGAATCAGCGGCACCGCGCGGTCGATCACCGCGCGCCACGCCTTCACGACCGTCACGCCGAGTTGCTCGGCCGGGAACATCTTCAGCACGTCGGCGCCGTTCGTCAGCGCCGCGAACGCTTCGGTCGGCGTCGCGACGCCCGGCGCGCTCGCCAGCCCGCGCTCGCGTGCGCGGCGGATCACGGCTGCGTCGCTGTGCGGCATCACGATCAGCGCGCCGCCCGCGTCCTGCACGCGGTCGACGTACTCGGCGCGCAGCACGGTGCCCGCACCGACGATCGCGTCGTCCGGCAACGCGCGCCGCAGCGCCGCGATGCTGTCGAACGGGTCCGGCGAGTTGAGCGGCACCTCGACGATCCGGAAGCCGGCGTCGTACAGCGCGCGGCCGTGATCGGCCGCTTCGGCGGGCGTGATGCCGCGCATGATCGCGATCAGCGGACACGCGTCGAACGCGCGCATCAATGCGGCGTGGGGCGTGTATGGCGCGGGCAATGTCAGGTCGGACGGCATCGAGGATTCCTCTGCAAGCGGTTCAGTGTTCAGTGGTCGGCGCAGACGGGTTTGCCGTCCGCGCGCACGAGCCCGGCGCGCGACGCGATCCGCCACAGGCCGAGCTCGGTCGCATGCGCGGCGACACGCGCATGCGCATGGCCGAATACCTGGAGCGCATCGACGTAGCGCGAGCACAAGCCGTCGTCGCCGATCAGCAGCAGCGGCTGGTTCGCGAGCGCGATGCCGCGCTCCGCGAGCATTGCATCGAGCGCATTCAGCTCGTGGCCGATCAGCAAGCCGGACAGGTAGTCGCCCTGCGCATCGGGCGCGAGCCGGTCGGTCAGCCCCAGCGTGCGCGTGCTGAAAATCGTCGCGAGCAGCCCCGTGTGTTGCGCGCCGCGTGCGACCGATACGCCGCGCACGAACGCGTCGCGGTCGGGCGACGCGCCCGTTCGCATCGTGCGGCCGAGGATCGTGTGATCGCGCAGCACCGCGAACAGCTCGCCGGTCATGAAGGTCTGGAAGCGCTCGATCAGCCCGTCCTTCACCCATGCCCATTTCGCATGCGTGCCCGGCAAGCCGATCAGGACCCCTGAACGATCGGCGCCAAGCGTCGGGTCGCTCGCGAGCGCGCCGACGATCTGCGTTTCTTCGCCGCGCATCACGTCGGGCAATTCGCCCGTCGCGATCACGCCCGGCACGATCGAGACCGTCGCGCCGCGCGCCGTCGTCACCGTGATGAGGCCCGCGACGAGCGCGTCGGCGCCGGCCGGCACCGCGACGTACGGCGCCTCGCGCCAGCCCTGCGCGCTGCCGACCATGCCGGCGGCGAGCACCGGCAGGCCGGGCGCACGGTCGAGCCAGTCGCCGCACGCTTCCTCGAACACCGCGTCGAACGCACGCGCGCCGCCGCCCGGCACGTGCATCACGCCGGCCGCCCGGCTGCGCGTGTCGATCGGCACGCCGTGCGCGTCGAACAGATACGCGCGCAGCGACGTGGTGCCCCAGTCGAGCGCGATCAGCGACGGAGAGGCGGAGCTGGCATCCGGAACGGGCCGGGTCGAAGTCGTCATCGTTTGATCCTGCGGGTACCCTGCGGCGGGCTCCAGCCCAGCTCCGCGGAAATGGCTCGCGCTTCGCGCTGCACGAGCGGAATCAGTTCGTCCATGCGGTCGTGCGGCATGTACGGAATCGTGCTCGCGACCGACACGGCCGCGACGATCGCGCCCGACGCATCGCGGATCGGCGCGGCCACGCAGCGGATCGACGCCTCGTTTTCCTCGAGATCGAACGTATAGCCGCCGGCCGCGTAATGGGCCATGCGCTGCAGGAACGCGCTCGTCTCGGGCCGGTTGTCGGGCTTGAAGTTGACGCCGGCCAGCGCGCGCCGCGCGGCTTCGAACAGCGAGCGCCACAGGTCCGGATCGAGGTCGAGCATCATCGCCTTGCCGATGCCGGTCGACGCGAGCGGCATCCGGTGGCCGACGCGCGAGCGCATCTCGAGGCCGCGCGTGCCGGGAATCTTGTCGATGTACAACACGTCGTCGCCGTCGCGCACGCCGAGGTGAATCGTGTCGAGCGTCGCTTCCGCGAGCGCTTCCAGATGCGGACGCGCCACCGCGGTGAGCGGCATCTGCTCGAGCGCGATCGTGCCCAGCTCGATCAGCTTCGGGCCGAGCAGGTAGCCGCCTTGCACCTGGCGCAGATAGCGCGCCTGCACGAGGCTGCTGACGAGCCGGTGCGTCGTGCTGCGCGTCGTGCCGAGCGCGGCGCCGATCGCGCGCATGTCGCGCGCGCCGTTGGCGATCGCCTCGAGGATCGCGAGGCCGCGCAGCAGCGTCTGCGTGCCGGCCTGCTGCGCGGCGAGGTCGAGCGGCGTGCTGGTCGCGCCGATGCTGTCGGTCAGCGACGCATTGACCGGCATCGCGCGCCGGGCGTCGAGGGCAAGGGAATCTGGCATCTTGGTCATGGGGCGGGCTTCTTCAACGGAATCGGTGAAGCCGCACGCGCGGCGCCGGAACTGCGTCCGGTGCTGCGGCGTGGCGGCGGTCGATGCACCGAGTAAAGCGCCCGGCGAACTTCATGGAAGGTGTCTCCGTGTGCGACGGGCGCCGCGCGATGCGTGGGTCCGAAGCTGTCGATGTGCTTCGGATTGTAGGAGCGCACGCACTCGTCTCCAATATTTGAATGCGTTGTCCAGATAATGAGATTGGGACGAAATCGGCCGCGGGCTCGACGCGGCGGCCACGCCATGCGCACGGGGGCGGAAAACCCGCCGCGTCGCAGGCTCCGCCCCCGTTTGTCCGACGCGTCCCGCGCTTACTGCTGGCTCGTGTCGCGCGTCTGCATGTAGCGCTGCACGTCGGCAAACGACACGCGACCGTTGCCGCCCGCGTCGATCTGCCGGAAGTGGTTCGCGACATAGCCGAGGCCGGCCGCGCGCGCCTGCGACTCGGTGATCGAACCCGTGTTCTGCGTATCGGCCGCGCTGAACTGCCGCGCGAGCTTGCGCACCACCTGCGCATGCAGCGCGGCGCCGGTCGTTTGCGTGCCGGCGGTCGGATGGCGGGCGGCCGGCGGCACGTAAGGATCGCCGAGCTGCGCCTGGCGCGCACGCGCCGGCGCGGCGGCGTCGCTCGCCTGCGCGAACGCGGAGAGGGATGCTGCGGCGCCGACGCATGCGAGCGCCGCGACAACGACGATGAAACGATTCTTCATGTCAGGCTCCAGTCTGGAATGAGGTCGACGGCCGGCGAGCGGCGCCGCCGGGGGCGCCCGTCGCCGACGTGGCGCAATCAGTGCGCGGCCGCGCTGTAGAAGGTCACGAGATCGGCTTTCTCCTGCGGACGCGACGTATCGTCGAGATAAACCATGTGCCCGCCCTGATAGTCCTTGATCGTCAGGTTCGGTTGCGTCCCGAGCCGCGCGAGGTCGAGCTCGGTCTGGTAGAACGGCGTCGCGATGTCGTGATACCCGTTCAGCGACAGCACCTTCAGCTGCGGATTCAGTGTCAGCGCCGCGGCCAGATCGGGGATCGTGTCGGGCATCGCCAGACCGTCGTGCGTCCAGTCCCACGTGTTGATCGCATTGCTGCTCACCGAGTAGGCCGACTGCGCGGTGTACTTCAGCTCGTTCGGCAGGTAGCTGCCGATCGTGTCGGTGAACGGCTTCGTGATGAACGAACTGGACGGATCGCCGTCGGCCGCGAGCGGGCTCGACACGGGCACGTTCACGCGTGCGTCGTAGCGGCCGATCAGCGTGCCCGGGACCAGCGACAGCTGGAAGCTGTTGTCGAAGAAGGTCGGGACCACGTTGAAGTCCGCATTCCACAGCGCCCGCTTCACGCCGGTCGAATTCGCCATCGTCGTGACGAGATTCGGCGGCGGCGGCGTGTGGCTCGCCAGATACGCGTTCACGGCAGGCGCGTAGCTGCCGGCCGTCAGCAGGCGCATCTGGTCCGCATACTGCGGCAGGTTCGTCGGATTGGGGTTGTCCAGCTGGTAATACGCGCCGACCGTGCCGTACGACGGCACGAAGCCGGCGCAGCTCACCGGGCTCGCGCCGTTGTTCGAGTTGCCGACATAGTCGCTCGCCATGTCGCAGTTCGTGTTGTAGTTCAGGATCGACGATTGCAGCACGATGCCGTCGAGCTTTACGCCGGCCGTCTCGAGCAGGTTCGCGAGCACGTCGGTGCGCGGCGTGCCGTACGATTCGCCGAACAGGTATTTCGGCGAATCGTTGCGCTGGTTCACGCTCAGGTAGCGCGTCACGAAATCGCGGAACGCGCCGGCATCCTGGTCGACGCCCCAGAACGTCTGGTTCGTGTTCGGCGCGATCGCTTCCGAGAAGCCGGTGCCGATCGCATCGACGAACACGAGGTCGGTCGTGTCGAGCAGCGTTTCCTGGTTGTCGACGAACGGGAACGTCGACGTGTTCGCGTTCGGGTCGCCGGTCTGGATCCGGCGCGGGCCGAACGAACCGAGGTGCAGCCACACCGAGGCCGAGCCCGGGCCGCCGTTGTACAGGAACGTGACGGGCCGCTTCGCCGCGGGCTGGTTGTCGGCCGTGTACGCGACATAGAAGAATGACGCTTCGGGCGCGCCCGTCTGCGGATTGTGTGCGACGAGGTGGCCGGCGGTGGCCGTGTAGCGGATCGTCTTGCCGTTCAGCGTGATCTGATGGTGCGTGACGGCGGCTTTTTCGACCGCGGCGGATGCGTCGAGCGACGCGTTCGCGCTCGACGAATAACTGTTGGGATCGTTGTACGCGCGGTCGACCTGACCGGCGGGATCGGCCGAATTGGCGGCGCTTGCAGCAGCGGACGACGTCACGTCGTCGTTGCAGGCCGTCAGAATCAGCGAAGAACACACCACCCCCAACAACAGCTTCGCTTTGCTCGCTGGCATCGTTGCGTTCCTTCTCTCGGATGTTTTTTGTGTCGAGCAGCCGGATAAGCCGCCCCCCGCCTCGATTGCGGCCGATAAGCCGAGGCGCTGGCCAATATACGCGAGCCCGTCAGCTTTGAAAAATTTTGAAATATTTGGCGCGCGGGCGGTGCGGCGCACACCTTTCAGGAATGCTTCGATTCGCGAAACGTTGCATTTCACGTCGCTTTCATCGACTTTCGCGTTGACCCGCGAAGACTCGAAAAGCATGGATTTCATGCGCTGCGGGCCAACAAAATCGCACGGTCGCCGGCATTGCTCAGTCGAGCGAAATAGACGGATTCGTCTAAAGGATGTGGCCCGAAATGACGGCGACACGAATCTGCTGCAGCGCACCAATCGCGCGTCGGCGGCGAAACGGACAATGCAGCGGCGCGGACGCGCCGCTTACTCGGATTGCGGCAGCTCGGCCGCGCCCATCCGGCGCGCGATGATTGCCGCACGCTGCGCCTGGTACGCCGAGCCGCGATGCGCATCGAACCAGCGCGGCTTCGGCAGCATCACCGCGAGACGCGCCGACTGCCACGCGCCGAGCCGGCTCGCGGGAATCCTGTAGTAATAGCGTGCGGCCGCCTCGGCGCCGTACACGCCGCGCCCCCACTCGACCGAATTCAGGTAGATCTCGAAGATGCGCTCCTTGTCGAGCACCGTCTCGAGCATCCACGTGATGATCAGCTCCTGCCCCTTGCGGATGTAGCTCTTCTCGCGCGACAGGAACAGGTTGCGCGCGAGCTGCTGCGTGATCGTCGAGCCGCCCGCGACGATCCTGCCGCGCGCCTTGTTCTTCTCCCACGCCTGCAGGATCGCGTCGACGTCGTAGCCGTTGTTGGTCGCGAAGGTCGAATCTTCGGACGCGATCAGCGCACGCTTCAGGTTGCGCGAGATCTGGTCGTACGGCACCCACTGGTGCCGGATCTGCGCGGGCGGCGTGTCGCGCGACAGCCACCACGCGTCGGTGCGCATGAACGCCGTCGAGCCCGGGTTCACGAACGACCACAGCGCGATCTGCACGAGATAGAACAGTTGCGTCGCGAGCCATGCGCCCGCGAACACCGATCCCGCATAGACGATCCAGCGAGCGAGGCTCGTCGTCCGCGTGCGCTGCGTGCCGCTCACCGCCGCCACGTGCCGCGCTCCGTTCAGCTCGCCGCGAGCGCCTGGCGCAGCGCGGCCAGCACCGGTGCGCCGTCCGGCCGCACGCCGCGCCAGATGAAGAACGATTCGGCCGCCTGCTCGACCAGCATCCCGAGCCCGTCGGCCGTGCGTGCGCCGAGCGACGCCGCGTGCTGCATGAACACGGTCGGCTGCGCGCCGTACATCATGTCGTACGCGAGCGTGCCGGCGCCGAACGCGGCAGCGTCGCATTCCGGCAGCGCGGCGTCGAGGCTGCCGGCCGTCGCATTGATCACCACGTCGTACGGTTCGGCCCGCACGACGCCGGGGCCGCCGCCCGCGAGCAGGCAGCCCGCATCGTGCGCGGCCTGCATGAACTGGCCGACGAGCGCTTCGGCCTTGCTCGCGGTGCGGTTCACGATGTCGATCGACAGCGGCGCGCGGTCGAGCAGCGGCAGCACGACACCGCGCGCGGCGCCGCCCGCGCCGAGCAGCAGAATGCGCGCGCCCGCGAGCGACACGCCGAGATTCGCTTCGATGTCGCGCACGAGGCCGACGCCGTCGGTGTTGTCGCCGTGAAGACGGCCGTCGGCGTCGATACGCAGCGTGTTCACCGCGCCCGCCGCCGCCGCGCGCGGCGACAGCGTGTCGGCGAGCGCATGCGCGTCGAGCTTGAACGGCACCGTCACGTTCGCGCCGCGACCGCCTTCGGCGACGAACGCGCGCACGGCGGCCTCGAAACCGTCGACCGGCGCGAGCCGGTGCGTGTACTCGATCGGCTCGCCGGTCTGCGCGGCGAATTGCGCGTGGATGAACGGCGACTTGCTGTGCGCCACCGGGTTGCCGAACACGACATAGCGGTCGACGCCGCTCGACGACGCCGCTGCGTTCATGATGCGCGCCCCTCGTCGCCGTCGTTGCCGCTCGCGGCTTCGCCGCCCTCCGCCGCCGCATCGTCGCCCGATTCGGCCAGCGCTTCGGCCTCGGCTTGCGCCGACGCGTCTTCCGCGTCGACCAGCGTATCGTCGCCGCCCTCGGCGTCATCCTCTTCGTCGGCCGCGTCGCCGCTCGTCACGGTCGGCGCGTCGAGCACGTTCAGCAGGCGCACCGACGCCTCGATCGTCAGCTCGTCGAGCGACATCACGTCGAGCAGCACGCGCGTGCCGCGCGCATGCACGCCGAGCCCCGGCACGTGCAGCAGCAGCGGAATTTCCTCGAGGCGCACGAGATCGCCCTTCACGACGCTCGCGACGACCTGCTTCTTCTGCTCCTGCGCGAGCCAGCGCAGGCACCAGAAGTACTCCATCCGGCGCTGGTAGTCGGCGTAAGCCGTATACGTATCGTCGAAACCCTGCACGACCGCGTACAGGTCGGCGTCCTTCGGCTTGAACGGCGCCGCGAGCTTCGCGGTGACGCCGTGCTGCACGCACGCGAGCAGTTGCCATTGATTCACGAGGTCGACGTAGCGGCGCAGCGGCGACGTGCTCCACGCGTATTGCGCGACGCCGAGGCCTTCGTGCGGCGCGGCCGTCGTCTGCATCCGCGTGCGCTTCGGGCCCGGCGCGCCGAAGCCGCGCTGCGAACGATAGATGCCCGGCACCGTGTGATCGTGCAAGAACGCGCCCCAGGTCGAGTTCGCGAGAATCGCGAGCTCCGACACGATCAGGTCGAGCGGCGAGCCGCGGCGGCGCGGCGTGATCGTCACGTGCTCGCCTTCGACGTAGAAGTTGTAGTCGGTGTTGCGCTGCACCTCGCGCTTCAGGCCGTAGCCCGCGCGCGCGACCTGGCGCTTCTCGAACAGCGCCTGCGCGAGCGGCCACAGCACGGCGATGTCGTCCTTGTGCGGATAGTCGCCGGTGCCGGCCGCGAGCGTCTCCTCGGTGACGAGCTCGTCGAGCGTGTTGTGGCGCAGGTTGTTCTTCACGAAGACGAGCTCGGCGCGCGTCTCGTTCGCGACGATGTCCTGCGTCTCGCGGTTGACGATGATGTACAGCGACAGCGCCGGGCGGTAATCGCCCTCTTTCAGCGTGAACACGTCGACGACGTCGTCCGGCAGCATCGTGATCTTGTCGCCCGGCATGTAGACGGTCGACAGGCGCGCGCGCGCGATCGCATCGACCGGATCGCCGCGCACGATGCCGAGCGCAGGCGCCGCGATGTGCACGCCGATCCGCACGCGGCCGTCGGACAGGTGCTCGACCGAAAATGCGTCGTCGATTTCGGTGGTCGTGATGTCGTCGATCGAGAACGCCTCGACGTTCGCGCGCGGCAGGTCGTCCGGCAGCGGGCCGACCGTGACGGGCGGAAAGCCCGTGCCGTGCGGGAAGAATTCCGCGAGAAAGCGCGCTTCGTGCAGCGCCCGCGGCGACTCGATGCCGCCGCAGTCGAGCATCAGCCGCGCCGGCGATACGCCGCGCGCGCCGGCCGCTGCTTCCATCGCCTTGTATTCGATCGAATTCTTGTCCGGCCGCGTCAGCAGCCCGAGCACCTTGCCCGCGAACGCTTCCGGCAGCTTGCCGGCCTTCAGTTCCTCTTCATACTGCGCCTGCACGAGCGCCTGCTGGCGCTTGCGCTCGAGCGAGGCGAGCGCCATCTTGAGCTGCTCTTCCGGCGCGCGCTGGTACTGGCCGCGCCCCTTGCGGCGGAAATAGACGGGCGAGCCGTGCAGCCGCAGCACGAGCGCCGCGCGCTCGACCGGGCCGTACGTCGCGCCGAAGTACTCGGCGGCGAGCGCCGTGTATGCGAACTCGTCGGCCGGCGCGCATTCCCACAGGAAGTCCAGGTCGATCTGCTGCGCGGCCGTGTCGGCCTCCTGCATCAGCTCGCCTGCTGCCGGCTTGTCGAATTCGATCAGCACGTCTTTCGCGCGCACCTTCGCGCGCCGCCCGCCGGGCAACTCGACCTGAAATGCGTCGCCCTGGCGCGACAGCACGCTGCCCGCCTTGAAACTGCCCGATTCCTCGAAGAAAACGTTCACTCAGTACTCTCGTTCAGACTGCCGGGCGCCGCGTCGGCGGCGCCGCATGATGATGGGAATTCGATCGGCACACGGCCGGTTTATGACGTCTTTCCGTCGCAAAACGCGAGAACGTCGTCGACATAGTCGGCAAATTCGCTGATTCCGTGATCGCTACCGTCGATCACGCGGGTTTTCGCGCCCGGGTAATGGGCGAGCATCTCGCGATAATCGAGCACTTCGTCGCCGGTCGCCGCGAACAGATAGTAGCGGTCGGCGCGCGTGATCGCCGGCACGCGCAGCGCGTCGAGTTCCTGCAGGTGGCGGCGCTCGACGACGATCGTGCCACCGCCGTGCCACAGCGGCTGTTCGCCGAGATACTGTTCGAGGTCGCGCTGCGGGACGATGGCCGGATTCAGCAGCACCGCCTTCCACCCGTGTTTTTCCGCGAGCCACGTCGCGTAATAGCCGCCGAGCGAGCTGCCGATGACAGTGACGTCGGCCGCCCCCGCGACCTCGGCCTCGGCGACCGCGATCGCCTCGAGCGGCGACACCGACAGCGACGGGCACCGCCATTCGCCGGCGCGGCCGAGTTCGGTCATGCGCGCGGCAAGCAGCCGCGATTTCTGCGATTCCGGCGACGACCGGAAGCCGTGCAGATACAGGATCACGTGCGGCTCCCGAGCGCGTCGAGCAACTTCTGATGCACGCCGCCGAAGCCGCCGTTGCTCATCACGAGCACGTGGTCGCCCGGACGTGCGGCCTCGACCACCGCCTTCACCAGCAGATGCAGATCGTCGAATGCGCGCGCGCGCTCGCCGAGCGGCGCGAGCGCCTCGGCGAGATTCCAGCCGAGCGCGTCGCGCCCGGTCGGCGCGCCGTAGCCGAACACGAGATCGGCATCGGCGAGGCTCGCCGGCAATTGCGACTTCATCACGCCGAGCTTCATCGTGTTCGAGCGCGGCTCGAGCACCGCGAGGATGCGCGCGTTTTGGCGACCGATCCGCGCACGAAGCCCGGCGATCGTGGTGTCGATCGCGGTCGGGTGATGCGCGAAGTCGTCGTAGACGGTCACGCCGTCGACGCTGCCGCGCACTTCCATGCGCCGCTTCACGTTGCGGAACGATGCGAGCGACGCAGCCGCCTGCGCGGGCGGCACGCCGACGTGGCGCGCGGCGGCGATCGCCGCGAGCGCGTTCATCCGGTTGTGCTCGCCCTGCACCTGCCACGCGACTTCGCCGACGCGCTCGGCGCGGGAATACACCGCGAAGCGTTCGTCGACCGGCACGCCGTCCTCCGCCGGCAGCGCCTGCCAGCCGCCGTCGACGCCGAAGCGCTCGACCTCGCTCCAGCAGCCGCGCGCCAGCACGCGCTCAAGCGCATCCGACCGACCGTTGACGACGATCCGCCCGACGCCGGGCACGGTACGCACGAGATGATGGAATTGCGTCTCGATCGCGGCGAGATCGGGGAAGATGTCGGCGTGATCGAATTCGAGGTTGTTCAGCACCGCGGTGCGCGGCCGGTAGTGCACGAATTTCGAGCGCTTGTCGAAGAAGGCCGTGTCGTACTCGTCGGCCTCAATCACGAAGAAGCTCGAATCGGTGAGCCGCGCGGACACACCGAAGTTCAGCGGCACGCCGCCGATCAGGAAGCCCGGGTTCAGCCCCGCGTCTTCCAGCAGCCACGCGAGCATCGACGACGTGGTCGTCTTGCCGTGCGTGCCCGCGACCGCCAGCACCCATTTGCCGGCGAGCACGTGCTCGCCGAGCCACTGCGGGCCCGACACGTAAGGCAGGCCGCGATCGAGGATCGCCTCCATCAGCGGATTGCCGCGCGTGACGACGTTGCCGATCACGAACAGGTCCGGTTTCAGGTCGATCTGCTCGGCGCCGTAGCCCTCGGTCAGCGCGATGCCCTGCGCCTCGAGCTGCGTGCTCATCGGCGGATAGACGCCCGCGTCGCAACCCGTCACCGTGTGGCCCGCCTCGCGTGCGAGTACGGCGAGACCGCCCATGAAGGTGCCGCAGATGCCAAGAATGTGGATGTGCATAGATGAATGCTTTCGCGCCGCCGGGCGCCGTCGATTCGGAAAGGATGCGTGTGCGGCGCGCCGGCGAGGCCGTGCGGCCGGCGCCCGGCCAACGACCTGGCCGCGACACAAAGAGCAGTATTGTAACTGACGGCTTGCGATGCCCGGCGGCCCGAACGATGCACGCGAACGGTGCCGGCGCCCTCGGGCGGCGGGCCGCCGCACCCGTGCTCGGGCGCCGCGACGATCGAGTATGATTGCCGGATCATGTCTCGCAAACCTCTTGTCGACCCGCGGCGCGTCCGCGAGGAAATCGCCCAGTCAGCCGCCCGCCTGATCGCGGAGGATGGCCAGGACTACGCCGGCGCGAAGCGCAAGGCCGCGCGCCAGTTGCTGGGCGATTCGCGCGTTGCAGGCGAATGGCTGCCGGATAACGACCAGATCGAGGAAGAACTGCGCGAGTACCTCGCGCTGTTCCAGAGCGACACGCAGCCGGACGAACTGCGCCGCCTGCGCGAGATCGCGCTCGACTGGATGCGCCGGCTCGCCGAGTTCCATCCTTATGTGACGGGCGCCGTGCTGAACGGCACCGCGAACGCGCATTCGGATATCCATTTGCAGGCATTCACCGACAACCCGAAGGACGTCGCGATCTACCTGCTGAACCAGAACGTCCAGTACGACGTGTCGGAGACGCGGCATTTCGCGGGCCGCGGCGACGTCGAGACGCTCAGTTTCCTGTGGCGCCCGCGACGCGACATGGACGCGATCGGCATCCATCTCGCGCTCTATGCGAGCGACGATCTGCGCGGCGCGGTGAAGGCCGACGCGCGCGGGCGCGTCGCCCGCGCGGATGCCGCCGCGCTGCGCGCGCTCGTCGACGCGAGCCAGGCCCCTTCCGAACCGGAATGATTCAACGATGATGATGAAACGCATGTTGGCGCTCGCGGTGGTCGCGGCCGCCGCCGTCGCCGGCGGGATTGCCGCCGGCCACTGGTTCCGCGGCACGGCCGACGACGGCGTCGCCGTCGCGGCGCCGGCCGCCCACGGCAATCCGGTCGACCAGCTGTGGGCGTCGTCGCTCACCGGCATCGACGGCAAGCCGGCCACGCTGGCCGCGTTCAAGGGCCAGAAAGTCGTCGTCAATTTCTGGGCGTCGTGGTGCGGCCCGTGCGTCGAGGAGATGCCCGAGCTCGTGGCGCTGTCGCATCAGTACAAACAGAAAGGCATCCGTTTCGTCGGGATCGGCGTCGATTCCGAGCAGAACGTGAAGAACTTCCTGCAGAAGGTGAAGGTCGACTATCCAGTCTTCGTCAGCGGCTATGCGGGCGCCGATCTGGCCCGAAATTTTGGAAATACCGCCGGTGCGCTGCCGTTTACCGTCGTCATCGACGAAACCGGCAAGGTGCGCGAGACAAAATTGGGACAAATCCAGCCGGTCGAGCTGAAAAAGACGCTCGACGCGCTGTAATCGGCGCGAATGGCGACCTGCGCGTTGACGGCGATTTGCAGGTGGATCGCCGCAATTTCGCGTGAATTCGCCGATACTGCGCATCGACACCGGTAATTCTTGCAGGGCCCGCGCGCCCGGCCGTTCGGCAAAACTAGACAAATTTCTCTAAATAGCGCTAAAGTTCGCGCAATTCCGCAGAAATAGAAGCGACCATGACACGATTGCTGGTGCTGCACGGCCCCAACCTGAACCTTCTCGGCACCCGGGAACCGGAGGTGTATGGCCGCGTCACGCTCGCGCAGATCGATCAGGCGCTTGCCGCGCGCGCCCGGGAAGCCGGCGCCGAACTGTCGTCGTTCCAGAGCAACCATGAAGGCGCGCTGGTCGACCGCATCCAGGCCGCGCGGGAGGAACAGACCGATTTCATCCTGATCAATCCGGCCGCGTATACGCATACGAGCGTTGCGATCCGGGACGCGATCGCCGGCGTCGGCATCCCGTTCGTCGAGGTTCACTTGTCGAACGTGCATCGCCGCGAAGCGTTCAGGCACCACTCCTACTTTTCCGACCAGGCCGAAGGCGTGATCTGCGGGCTCGGCTGGAAAGGTTATCTGTACGCGCTCGAGTACGCGCTGGACAAGCTGCAAGGCGCGTCGCGCGGCTGATTTCGCGATCTAGATTCAGCGCCGGCCCCTAACCGGCGCTTTCACGTATTGAAAGGGGAATTCCCGATGGATCTTCGTAAGCTGAAAACTCTGATCGACCTCGTTTCCGAATCCGGCATCTCCGAGCTGGAAGTGACGGAAGGCGAAGGCAAGGTGCGCATCGTCAAGAACGCGCCGCCGGTCTACGTGCAGCCGACGGCTGGGTATGCCCCGCAAGTCAGCGCGCCGGCGCCGTCGGCCGCGCTGCCGACCGATGGTGCAGCGGCGGCGCCGGCAGCCGGCGCCCCGGCCGCACCGGCCGCCCCGCAGGGCCACGTCGTGACGTCGCCGATGGTCGGCACGTTCTATCGCGCGCCGTCGCCGGGCGCCGACCCGTTCGTGCAGGCCGGCGACACGGTCAAGGAAGGCCAGACGATCTGCATCATCGAAGCGATGAAGCTGCTCAACGAGATCGAGTCGGACAAGGCCGGCGTGATCAAGGAAATCCTCGTCGAGAACGGCCAGGCCGTCGAATACGGCCAGCCGCTTTTCGTGATCGGCTAAGCCCGCCGCGCGGCCCTGCCGCCGCGCGCCGCCGATGCTCGCCAGGCGCCGCTCGCGCGCCCCTCGAAGAGACGAATACTCGCTATGTTTGAAAAAATCCTCATTGCCAACCGCGGTGAAATCGCGCTGCGCATCCAGCGCGCGTGCCGCGAACTGGGCGTCAAGACGGTGGTCGTCTACTCGGAAGCCGACAAGGAAGCCAAGTACGTGCGCCTCGCGGACGAAGCCGTCTGTATCGGCCCGGCCCCGTCGAACCTGAGCTACCTGAACATGCCGGCGCTGATCAGCGCCGCGGAAGTGACCGATGCCGAGGCGATCCACCCCGGCTACGGCTTCCTGTCGGAGAACGCCGATTTCGCGGAGCGCGTCGAGCAGTCGGGCTTCACGTTCATCGGCCCGCGCCCGGAAACGATCCGCATGATGGGCGACAAGGTCACCGCGAAGCAGACGATGATCAAGACCGGCGTGCCATGCGTGCCGGGCTCGGAAGGCGCGTTGCCGGAAGATCCGAAGGAGATCGTCAAGATTGCGCGCGCGATCGGCTATCCGGTCATCATCAAGGCGGCGGGCGGCGGCGGCGGGCGCGGGATGCGCGTCGTGCACACCGAGGCCGCGCTCGTCAACGCGGTCAACATGACCCGCGAGGAAGCCGGCCGTGCGTTCGGCAACCCGCAGGTGTACATGGAGAAGTTCCTCGAGAACCCGCGCCACATCGAGATCCAGGTGCTGTCGGACGCGCACAAGAACGCGATCTGGCTCGGCGAGCGCGACTGCTCGATGCAGCGCCGCCACCAGAAGGTGATCGAGGAAGCGCCGGCGCCCGGCATTCCGCGCCGCCTGATCGACCGCATCGGCGACCGCTGCGCGGACGCGTGCAAGAAGATGGGCTACCTCGGCGCGGGCACTTTCGAATTCCTGTACGAAAACGGCGAGTTCTACTTCATCGAGATGAACACGCGCGTGCAGGTCGAGCACCCGGTATCGGAACTCATCACCGGCGTCGACATCGTGCAGGAACAGATCCGCATCGCAGCCGGCGAGAAGCTCGCGCTGCGCCAGCGCGACATCCAGTTCCGCGGGCATGCGATTGAATGCCGGATCAACGCCGAAGATCCGTTCAAGTTCACGCCGTCGCCGGGCCGGATCACGTCGTGGCATACGCCGGGCGGCCCCGGCGTGCGCGTCGACTCGCACGCCTACAATGGCTATTTCGTGCCGCCGAACTACGATTCGATGATCGGCAAGCTGATCACCTACGGCGCGACGCGCGAGCAGGCGATCCGCCGGATGCGCATCGCGCTGTCGGAAATGGTCGTCGAAGGCATCCAGACCAACATCCCGCTGCATCGCGAGCTGATGATCGACTCGAAGTTCGTCGAAGGCGGCACCAGCATCCATTACCTCGAAAACCGGCTCGCACAGAAGCAGCAGGTCGCACCGGAAGAAGCGTAAGCATGAGTTATCGCGAACTCGTCGTCGAACTGGCCCGCGAGCATGCGGAGGCCCTGTCCGACGCACTGCTCGAGCTCGGCGCGCTGTCGGTGTCCGTCGAAGATGCCGACGCCGACACGCCCGACGAACAGCCGCTCTTCGGCGAGCCGGGCCTCGTGCCCGATCGCACCGCGTGGCAGCACTCGCGCGTGGTCGCGCTGCTGTCGGCCGACCATGAACCGGCCGTGCTGCTCGTGGCGGCCGCGAACGAAATCGGCATCGCCGAGACACCGGCGTTCGTCGTGCGCGACGTCGAGGAGCAGGACTGGGTGCGGCTCACGCAATCGCAGTTCGAGCCGATCCCGATCGGCGAGCGGATCTGGGTCGTGCCGTCGTGGCACGATGCGCCCGATCCCGATGCGCTCGTCCTCGAACTCGACCCCGGCCTCGCGTTCGGCACCGGCAGCCACCCCACCACGCGCCTTTGCATGGAGTGGCTCGAACAGTCGGTGAAGCCCGGCCAGTCGGTGCTCGACTACGGCTGCGGCTCGGGCATCCTCGCGATCCTCGCGAAGAAATGCGGGGCGAACCCCGTGATCGGCATCGACATCGATCCGCAGGCGGTCGAATCGGCGCGCCAGAACAGCGAACGCAACCGGGCGGAAGTCACGTACGGGCTGCCCGATGCATGCCCGGACGGCGAATTCGACATCGTCGTCGCGAACATCCTGTCGAATCCGCTGAAGCTGATGGCATCGATGCTCGCGTCGAAGGTCAAGCCGGGCGGCCGCATCGCGCTGTCGGGCGTGCTCGCGCGCCAGGCGGACGAGGTTGCGGCCGTTTATGCGCGCTACGTCGACATCTCGGTCTGGCGCGAACACGAAGGTTGGGTATGCCTCGCCGGAACCCGCCGCGAAAGCCATTAGAATAGCGCTGTCCTTCACTCTGGCCAGCAGGCCGCCCGGCTCGACATGCTCCTTGCGACGCGCTGCCCTCATTGCGAAACCGTCTTCCGGCTGCAGCAGGAACAGCTCTCGCTGCATCAGGGGCTCGTGCGCTGCGGGCATTGTCACGAAGTCTTCAACGCTTCCGAATCGCTCGTTCCCGAGTACGCGCAGCAGCCCGAACCGGCCTTGACGGAACCGGCTGCCGCGCCGCATGACAGCGACGCACGCCAGCAGGCCGCCCCGGTTCGACTGTTCACCGCCGATGCGCCGGCCGGATTGCCGACCGGCACCGATTACAAGTCGGAAGGCTGGGACATGTGGGCGCCGTGGCTCGACGCCGGCGTCGATCCATCGCTGCAGCACAGCGCCGAAACCGTGCGCACCGAGCCGCTGATACCGCTCGCGCTCCCGTCCACGGAAGCCGGCGTCGTCCACCTGTCGGGTACGCCCGCGCCGTTCGCAACCTCTCCGGCCGAGCTCGATTCATCGGCTGCCGTCGAGCCACAGGCCGAACCGCATTCGCCGCAAACGCGGCACGAACCGCACGAAACCGAAGCAGCCGGGCCCTCGCTCGTCGAGCGCGATCCGCGCGAGCCCCGCTTCGTCGCCCACCGTCCGTCGGAAACGGAAATCGCCGCCGAACCGGCCGAACCCGTCGGCCACGCG
The DNA here is from genome assembly GCF_001534535.1 of Burkholderia sp. MSMB1459WGS. NCBI lineage: Bacteria > Pseudomonadati > Pseudomonadota > Betaproteobacteria > Burkholderiales > Burkholderiaceae > Burkholderia > Burkholderia sp. MSMB1459WGS. Next base: position 34,874 of record NZ_LPMU01000036.1, on the reverse strand, counting down.
CACTTCGCCGTGCCGGACGACGAACGCGCGCCGCGCGAACCGCGCTTTGCGTTCACGCCCGCACCGGCCGTCGCCGAAGCCGAAGCCGCATCGGAATCCGACACCCTCGCCCGACACGACAAGGCCCCGGCCGCAGCGGCAACCGATGAACCGGCCGTCCAACCGGCCGTCCCGTTCCCCGCCGCACCGACCGACGACGATCGTCCGCACTTCGCCGTCACGCGCGAGACGCGCGCGCCGCAGCGACGCGGAATGCTCGGCGGCTTTTTCGGCGGCCTCGTCGCGGCCGCGCTGGTCGGCCTGCTCGTCGTGCAACTGGCCTGGTGGCAGCGCGAAGCGCTGATGATCTACTGGCCTGTCACGCAGAGCTGGTTCCGGCAGGCCTGTGCGCCGCTCGGCTGCACGGTCGCGCCGCCGCGCGCAATCGACGGGCTGCGGCTCGACGCGACCGACCTGCGCCAGCTCGACGGCCCGCGCAAGCTCGAACTGAAGGTGCCGCTGACGAACCGCTACCGCGTCGCGCTCGCGTACCCGTCGCTCGAACTCACGCTGCTCGACGACACCAATCACGTCACCGTGCGCCGCGTGCTCGCGCCGCGCGACTACGTGCGCCCGGGCACGCCGATCGACGCCGGGCTGCCGCCCGGCACGACGCAGACGATGGTCGTCCGCCTCGACACGAACGGCACGCCCGCCTCGAATTTCCGCGTCCAGATCTTCTATCCGTGACGCGCCGCGGCGCGCTTGCGCGCCCGTCTCAACCCGCGCGCCCGAGCGGCGCGCTATTTCGGAGCACGAACATGAGCAAAGTTACGCTGGGTGGCAACCCGATCGATCTCGCCGGCACGTTCCCGGCCGTCGGTGCGCAAGCCGCCGATTTCAAGCTGGTCGGCAAGGACCTCGCCGACCTGTCGCTCGCCAGCTTCGCGGGCAAGCGCAAGGTGCTGAACATCGTACCGAGCCTCGACACGCCGACCTGCGCGACGTCGACCCGCAAGTTCAATGAAGCCGCGTCGTCGCTCGACAACACGGTGGTGGTGGTCGTGTCCGCCGACCTGCCGTTCGCCGCCACGCGCTTCTGCACGACCGAAGGCCTCGAGAACGTCGTGACGGCATCGACGTTCCGCACCGGCCGCGCGTTCGCGAACGCATACGGCGTCGACGTGACGAGCGGCCCGCTGAACGGCCTGACCGCACGCGCGGTGGTCGTGCTCGACGCGCAGGACAAGGTGATCCATGCGGAACTCGTCAGCGAAATCAAGGACGAGCCGAACTACGATGCAGCGCTCGCCGCACTGAAGTAAGCTTTCTTCCGCTTTCCCCCTGCCGCGCCGCGCCCTTTCCGCGCGGCGTTGTCGCGCAGGGCCCCTCATTTCTACAGGAACGCACACCTTGGCTACGCTGATTTGCGGCTCGATCGCCTACGACTCCATCATGACCTTCGAAGGGCGGTTCCGCGAGCACATCCTGCCCGACCAGGTGCACCTCATCAACCTGAGCTTCCTCGTGCCGACGATGCGCCGCGAATTCGGCGGCTGCGCGGGCAACATCGGGTACGCACTGCACCTGCTCGGCGGCGACGCGCGCATCATGGGCACGATGGGCGCGCTGGATGCGCAGCCGTATCTCGACCGGTTCGACGATCTCGGCCTGCGTCGCGACCACGTTCGCGTGCTGCCCGATACGTACACCGCGCAGGCGATGATCACGACCGATCTCGACAACAACCAGATCGCGGCGTTCCACCCCGGCGCGATGATGCAATCGCACCTGAACCACGCGGGCGACGCGCCGGACATCAAGCTCGCGATCGTCGGCCCGGACGGCTTCGACGGGATGGTGCAGCACGTGGAAGAGCTGGCCCAGGCCGGTGTGCCGTTCGTGTTCGATCCGGGCCAGGGCCTGCCGCTGTTCGACGGTGCGACGCTGCGCCGCAGCATTGAACTTGCGACCTATGTTGCGGTCAACGACTACGAGGCCAAGCTGGTGAGCGACAAGACGGGATGGTCCGAAGATGAAATCGCCAGCCGGGTCGACGCCCTCGTCATCACGCGTGGCGAGCACGGCGCGACCATCCGCCACAAGCAGGGTGCGGAACAGATTCCGGTCGTGCCGGCAGAGCGCATCGCCGATCCGACCGGCTGCGGCGACGCCTTCCGGGGTGGCCTGCTGTACGGCATCGAGCAAGGCTTCGACTGGGCAACCACCGGCCGCCTTGCGAGCCTGATGGGCTCGCTCAAGATCGCCCATCAAGGGCCCCAGACTTACGTACTGACGCGCGCCGAAATCGACGCACGCTTCGAGACTGCATTCGGTTACAGTCTCAAATGAATATTGTGGGAGAGCAAAGATGTTGACGAAAAAAACCCTCACGCTTGCGGCCATGCTGACGGCCACGCTGACCCTCGCCGGCTGCTTCACGGCGCCCGGTTCGGCGGATGTCTATAGCGTCGGCCAGGCGCAGCGCGAACAGACGGTCCGCATGGGCACGGTCGAAAGCGTCCGTGCGGTGCGCATTCAGTCCGACGGTGGCGGCAGCGCGATCGGCACGCTCGGCGGCGGCGCGCTCGGCGCGGTCGCGGGCAGCGCGATCGGCGGCGGCAAAGGCTCGATCCTGACGGCGATCGCCGGCGGCCTCGTCGGTGCGGTCGCGGGTAACGCGGTCGGCGAAAACCTCAGCACGGCGAACGGTGTCGAAATCACCGTGCGCCTCGACAACGGCGATCTGCGCTCGATCACGCAGGCGGCAAGCGGCGAAGCGTTCCGCGCCGGCGAGCGCGTGCGCCTGCTGTCGAGCGGCGGCGTCACGCGCGTCACGCACTGACGGGTATCCTCAGCACGCGGCGCAAGCCGCAGTCGAACGCATGTGCGAAGCCGCACATGCGTTTTTTTTCGTCCGCCCGTTCTCGTCCGCGCTCGCGTCGGACAGCCCACCGGCGCCCCATCGGCGACCAGACGGACGAAAAAAATCCCGCCACCTGAGCCAGATGGCGGGATTGATTGAGTAGCGCTACTCAACCCACGGACACCACGTGAGTGTCCGGGTGATGCTGCTCAGCCGCGATTACGGACGGCTGCCGGTCGGGAACGGCCATGCCGCTGCCGGGTTGAGCGCGGTCTTCACGCCCGATGCCGGCGCAACCGATGCGGTCGACGCGGTCGTTGCCGGCGCAGCCTTCTTCACGACGGCCTTCTTCGGTGCAGCAGCCTTCTTTGCCGGTGCGGCGGCCTTCTTCGCAGGGGCAGCCTTCTTGGCGGGCGCGGCCTTCTTCGCGGCAGCCTTCTTCGCCGGCGCGGCCTTCTTCGCGGCAGCCTTCTTCGCCGGCGCGGCCTTCTTCGCAGCAGCCTTCTTCGCCGGTGCGGCCTTCTTCGCAGCAACCTTCTTCACCGCGACTTTCTTCGCTGCAACCTTCTTCGCAGCGGCCTTCTTGGCCGGTGCTGCCTTCTTCGCAGCAACCTTCTTCACCGCGACTTTCTTCGCTGCAACCTTCTTCGTTGCGACCTTCTTGGCTGCGACCTTCTTTGCAGCGGCCTTCTTCGCCGGTGCTGCCTTCTTCGCGGCAACCTTCTTCACCGCGACCTTCTTCGCAGCAACCTTCTTCACTGCGGCCTTCTTCGCCGGAGCAGCGGCCTTCTTCGCAACGGTCTTCTTGGCAGCAACTTTCTTAGCAGCCGGTTTCTTCTTGGCAGTAGCCATGTTGTTCTCCTTCAGGTTCAGATGAGAGTCAGTTCAAACTACACCCTTCGTCAAAACCCGCTTCCCGCGGACGCTGTTCAGGACGTGCGCTTCGAAGCGGGCTATTCATCGGCGTACGCAGATACCGCGCGCTTACGCTAATGAATACGGTATGGCGCGCGTGACCCCATGGCCTCGCGCGCCAAATCAAGTCGGTAGCCGGCGCACCTCGCGCCGCTACCCCTAATCGCTTGATCAAGCGGACCGCCACACGGCCGCCCGCTTTTTCCGGAGGGAAGTTTGCCCATCCCACTGAAGGGTTCGCAAAGTGCCTGTCGTATCGTTGGGCCGTTAAGGCACCGGGCATGCTTTGCATCAGGCGTTCTTGCTCCTAAACCTTGGGCCGGGGCCGAGAGGCCACCGGCTGCTCCATCATGTAACGGGTTCGCTGCTGCGGGTCATTCCCAGGACAGCGCGCCCCCCGTCTGATACTCGATCACACGCGTCTCGAAGAAGTTGCGTTCCTTCTTCAGGTCGATCATCTCGCTCATCCACGGGAACGGGTTCTCCTCGTTCGGGAACAGCGGGTCGAGGCCGATCTGCTGGCAACGGCGGTTGCTGATGAAACGCAGATAGCTCTTGAACATCGACGCGTTCAAACCCAGCACGCCGCGGGGCATCGTGTCTTCGGCGTAGCGGTATTCGAGTTCGACAGCCTGCTTGAACAGCTCGCGGATCTCGGCGCGGAATTCCGCGGTCCAGAGATGCGGGTTTTCGAGCTTGATCTGGTTGATCAGGTCGATGCCGAAGTTGCAGTGCATCGACTCGTCGCGCAGGATGTACTGATATTGCTCTGCAGCACCCGTCATCTTGTTCTGGCGGCCGAGTGCGAGGATCTGCGTAAACCCGACATAGAAGAACAGGCCTTCCATGATGCAGGCGAACACGATCAGCGACTTCAGCAGCTTCTGATCCGCTTCGAGCGTGCCGGTCTTGAAGGCCGGGTCCGTCAGCGTATGAATGAACGGGATCAGGAATTCGTCCTTCGCGCGGATCGACGGTACCTCGTGGTACGCGTTGAAGATCTCGCCTTCGTCGAGACCGAGCGATTCGACGATGTATTGGTACGCGTGCGTGTGGATCGCTTCCTCGAACGCCTGGCGCAGCAGGAACTGCCGGCACTCGGGCGCCGTGATGTGGCGATACGTGCCGAGCACGATGTTGTTCGCCGCGAGCGAATCGGCCGTCACGAAGAAGCCGAGGTTGCGCTTCACGATGCGGCGCTCGTCCTCGGTCAGACCGTTCGGGTCCTTCCACAGTGCGATGTCGCGGGACATGTTGATTTCCTGCGGCATCCAGTGGTTCGCGCAACCGGCCAGATACTTTTCCCACGCCCACTTGTACTTGAACGGCACCAGCTGATTGACGTCAGTCTGGCCGTTGATGATGCGCTTGTCGGCAACATTGACCCGCGCTTCCGAACCGCCGGCGGGAACAGCCGATGCTTGCGGCGGCACCGCAAGATCGCCTTCGAAAATGTCGCGGACCTGATGGGCGGCAGGCGTTGCAGCCTGCATTCCGACAGCCATCCCGGCGGAGGTGCGCATCGCGTTTTGCTGCGCTCCGCTCGCGGGGGTTACGGCAGTCTTCTCGTCATCCCAGTTGAGCATAAATTCTCACCATCAATTTAGAACGGTTTGTACCATCTTTTCCTGAGCGATAAAAGGGTTCGCTCACGAAAAATCCTTTTTTCGATTCGCGTTGCGACCTCGATACAACACTTTGAGCAACGCATCGTCGTTCATGCAGTGCGCGATGTGCGTCGCGCTTGTATCGCGAGGTGCGCTCGACGCATCGAACGCCGATCGAAACGCGACGCCGTCGGGGATGTTTCGATCGCTTGTCGCTGCCTGCAACGCAGGTGTCGCGTTACAGATTCCTTATCATTTTTTTAGTTGAGAGCGGCGCACACTTCAACCTCGATCGGTCGTCGTGTGCGCCGCGCCGGCCTGCTTTCTCAGATCAGGCGCACTGCGTTACTGGCACGCTTCGCATTCGTCGAAGCCGGGATCGCCCGGACGCATCGTGCACACCGGACCGTCTGCTTCGACCGGCGCGAGTGCCGGCGCCGCGTTCACCACGCCCGACGACGCATCGCCGCCTGCCGCACCGAAGCCACCCGCTGCACCTTGCGCGCCGCCGCCCGAGCCGCCGCTGCCTGCACCGCCCGTCGGCACTGCGTTCAGCGCGCCGTGTGCGACCGTCGACTTCTCGACGTGCGTCGCCGCCATCGTGCGGAGGTAGTAGGTCGTCTTCAGGCCGCGCAGCCATGCGAGCTTGTAGACCTCGTCGAGCTTCTTGCCCGATGCGCCGCCCATGTAGATGTTCAGCGACTGCGCCTGGTCGATCCACTTCTGGCGACGCGATGCCGCTTCGACCAGCCACGTCGGGTCGACCTCGAACGCGGTCGCGTAGATCGCGCGCAAATCGGCCGGGATGCGGTCGATGCGCGACAGCATGCCGTCGAAGTACTTCAGGTCGGCGACCATCACTTCGTCCCACAGGCCGCGTTCCTTCAGGTCGCGGACGAGATACTCGTTCACCACCGTGAATTCGCCCGACAGGTTCGACTTCACGTACAGGTTCTGGAAGGTCGGCTCGATACAGGCCGACACGCCGATGATGTTCGAGATCGTCGCCGTCGGCGCGATCGCGACGCAGTTCGAGTTGCGCATGCCGTGCGCGGCGATCCGCGAACGCAGCGTCGTCCAGTCGAGCGATTCCGACGTGTCGACCTCGACGTAGCCGCCGCGCGCTTCCGTCAGCAGCTTCAGCGTGTCCTGCGGGAGGATGCCGCGATCCCACAGCGAGCCGCGGTAGCTCGAGTAGCGGCCGCGCTCTTCGGCCAGCTCGGTCGACGCGTAATACGCGTAGTAGCAGACGGCTTCCATCGAACGGTCGGCGAACTCGACCGCCGCTTCCGACGCGTACGGCGTGCGCAGCAGGTGCAGGCAGTCCTGGAAGCCCATGATGCCCAGGCCCACCGGGCGGTGCTTCAGGTTCGAGTTACGCGCCTTCGGCACCGCGTAGTAGTTGATGTCGATCACGTTGTCGAGCATGCGCATCGCGACGCTGATCGTGCGCTTCAGCTTGTCGTGGTCGAGCGCGTAGCTGCCGTCGGCCTGCTTCACCAGGTGGGCGACGAGGTTCACCGAGCCCAGGTTGCACACCGCGATTTCGGTATCGCTCGTGTTCAGCGTGATTTCCGTGCACAGGTTCGACGAGTGGACGACGCCGACGTGCTGCTGCGGCGAGCGCACGTTGCACGGATCCTTGAACGTGATCCACGGGTGGCCCGTCTCGAACAGCATGCCGAGCATCTTGCGCCACAGCTGCTGCGCCGGGATCTTCTTGAACAGCTTGATCTCGCCGCGTGCGACCTTGTCTTCGTAAGCCGTGTAAGCCGCCTCGAATTCCGCGCCGAACTTGTCGTGCAGGTCCGGGCAGGTCGACGGCGAGAACAGCGTCCACTCGCCGCCTTCCATCACGCGCTTCATGAACAGGTCGGGAATCCAGTTCGCCGTGTTCATGTCGTGCGTACGGCGGCGGTCGTCGCCGGTGTTCTTGCGCAGCTCCAGGAACTCCTCGATGTCGAGGTGCCACGATTCGAGGTACGCGCAGACCGCGCCCTTGCGCTTGCCGCCCTGGTTCACCGCGACGGCCGTGTCGTTCACGACCTTCAGGAACGGCACCACGCCTTGCGACTTGCCGTTCGTGCCCTTGATATGCGAGCCGAGTGCGCGCACGCGCGTCCAGTCGTTGCCGAGGCCGCCGGCGAACTTCGACAGCAGCGCGTTTTCCTTCAGCGCTTCATAGATGCCGTCCAGATCGTCCGCGACCGTCGTCAGGTAGCACGACGACAGCTGCGAGCGGTGCGTGCCCGAGTTGAACAGCGTCGGCGTCGAACTCATGAAGTCGAAGCTCGACAGCACGTTGTAGAACTCGATCGCGCGCGTTTCGCGGTCGATCTCGTTCAGCGACAGGCCCATCGCGACGCGCATGAAGAATGCCTGCGGCATTTCGATGCGGGTGCCTTCGACGTGCAGGAAGTAGCGGTCGTACAGCGTCTGCAGGCCGAGATAGCCGAACTGCAGGTCGCGGTTCGCGTCGAGGGCTTCGCCAAGGCGCTTCAGGTCGAACTGCAGCAGCTTGTCGTCGAGCAGGCCGGCGTCGACGCCGCGCTTCAGGAACTGCGGGAAGTATTCGGCATAGCGGGTCGACATCTCGGCCTGCACGACTTCCTCGCCGAGGATCTCGCGGCGGATCGTGTGCAGCAGGATGCGGGCCGTGACCTGGCTGTATGCCGGATCCTTCTCGATCATCGTACGCGCCGCGAGGATCGCCGAGTCGTAGACCTGGCTCATCGGCACGCCGTCGTACAGGTTCTTCACCGTCTCCGCGACGATCGGGTCAGGGTTAACCGCAGCGCCGAGGCCGTCGCACGCCGACACGATCAGCGCGCGCAGCGCGTTCAGGTCGAGCGGGCGCGTGACGCCGTTGTCGACCACGTTGATGCCGGTGGTCGACTCGCCGCCCGCGGCCGCCGCTTCCTCGCCCGCATGCTGGCGCTCGAGGTGGCGCTTCTCGCGATACAGCACGTACGCACGCGCGACGTTGTGCTCGCCGCCGCGCATCAGCGCGAGTTCGACCTGGTCCTGGATGTCTTCGATATGGAACGTACCGCCGTTCGGGCGGCTGCGCACGAGCGCGCGCACGACGTTGTGCGTCAGTTGTTCGACCTGCTCGCGTACGCGCGCCGATGCCGCGCCCTGCCCGCCATTGACGGCCAGGAAAGCCTTGGTCACCGCGATCGCGATCTTCGACGGTTCGAACGACACGACGCTGCCGTTGCGGCGGATCACCTTGTAGTCGGCGAACGTGGCCTGCGGCGCGAGCGCCTTCGCGCCCTGTTCGGTCCCGCCGAGCGGACGGCTCGAGGCGCTCTCGTACTGGGACGTCGCGTTGTCGGTGGTTTGCATGTGCAAAGCTCCTGGTGTTGGATGGTGCGGAGAGAACCGCGGATTAAAACGAACGCCGCGCCATGCGGTGCGCGAGCGGTAAGAGGCGAGCGATGCGCCGGGGAAGCCGGTTCGGTCGATGCGCGACAACCCGGCCGGTCGTGTGCTTCGTCATGTATACCCTGCCCCGTCGATATTCGCTGCGCTGGTCGCGACGCCCGGACCGCCCGGCCTGACGCGCCGCCTTGAGAACCCTGTCCGCCGGCGTTGCCCGCCGGCCGGTGCCGCTCGGGTTTTCCCCTGCGACACACACTATATCTAGTGCAGAACTGCTCAACTGGCACCAAGTATAGTGGACATTCGGAGGACGTCCAAACGGATAATTTGCGATAGAGGTCTTGACATCGCTCACGCGCAGACACGGCAAGGCATTGATCGGAGAAAAAACTTTCTCCGATCAAAAAACCCCGCGATCAGTGCTGACGGAAAGGAAAGTATTCGGCGGAAAAACCGGCATCGCTCGCGAAGCGTTGCCAATCGAAGTGCGGGCCCGGGTCGGTCTTGCGGCCCGGCGCGACGTCCGAGTGCCCCGCGAACGCGTCGACCGGGTAGCGCGCGGCGAGCGCGCGGGAGAGCGCGGCGAGCACCGCGTATTGCGCATCGTCGAACGGCACGTCGTCCGCCCCTTCGAGCTCGATGCCGATCGAGAAGTCGTTGCAGCGCGTGCGGCCGAAGAACTCGGACGAGCCCGCGTGCCACGCGCGCTCGTCGCACGACACGAACTGCACGAGCTCGCCGTCGCGGCGGATCAGGAAATGGGCGGACACGCGCACGCCGCGCAGGTGGCTCCGGTAATAGGGGTGCGCATCGCAGTCGAGGCGATTCAGGAACAGCGCCTCGATCGCGTCGCCGCCGAATTCGCCGGGCGGCAGGCTGATGTTGTGGACGACCACGAGCGTCGGCACCGCCCCCGCGGGCCGCATCTCGAAGTTCGGCGACGGCGCATGGCGCGCTTCGCGCACCCAGCCGTTCGCATCGAACGACAACACCGGCGCGTCGCTCATCGGGCGTCGTGACCGTTCACGCGCGCGGCGTGGCGCCGCGCATGCTCGGCGCTGCAGAAGTATTCGCCGCTCGCGGCGACGGCGTCGCCCTTCGGCGCATGCACGCCGCATTCGGCGCAGCGCACCATCGGCTCGGGCAGCGATCGCGCGTCGCCGTTCGGGCGCGCGGCGCCGGCGCCGGGCGCGCCGTCGTAACCGGCGCCGCGGCCGGCGCGCGCCTGCGCCTGTTCCTGCGCATGGCGCAGTTTGCGCGCGAGCCACGAACCCGCGAAGAAGAGGAGGATCAGGAGAAGAATCTGTCGCATCGGAAACCTGCGGTCAAACCACGGAGCGGTGCAGCAGCACCTCGAAAACGAACCGGCTGCCGACATACGCGAGCAGCAACGCGGCGAACGACACGAGCACCCAGCGCGCGGCGCCGCGGCCGCGCCAGCCCGACGTCTTGCGGGCGATCAGCAGGCCGCCGAACATCAGCCACGACAGGATCGCGAACACCGTCTTGTGGTCGAGCCGCAACGCGCGCGCGTCGACCTGCTCGCTGAACAGAATGCCCGACGCGAGCGTCAGCGTCAGCAGCACGAAGCCGGCGCCGATCAGGCGGAACAGCAGCTTCTCGAGCGTGAGCAGCGGCGGCAGCGTTTCGAGCCAGCTCGCGATCCAGCCCGTCGAGCCGTCGCGCCCGCCGCTGCGCAGCGACTGCAGGCGCCGCTCGACCATCAGCATCAGGATCGCGTGCAGCGCGGCGATCGCGAACAGCCCGTATGCGATGTTCGCGATCAGGAAATGCAGCTTGAACAGCGGCGCCGCGGCATAAGGAAGCACCCGCACGCCGCCGAACACGAGCGGCAGCAGCGACGCGCCGCACGCGAGCGGCAACACCAGCAGGCGCAGGCTGTCGAGCGGGAAGAAGAAACTCTCGATCCAGTAGATGCCGGCGCCGAGCCAGAACATCGCGGACAGCGCGAACGCGAAGCCGAACACCATCGCGTCGTTCGGGAAGATCGTCATGTGGAGCAGCACGCCGTGCGCGACCAGCGCAGCGAACAGCAGCGCGCGGCCGGCCCCGCTCATCCCGGACGCGGCGGACGCGGGGACCGGCACGGCCGGCACGCTCGCGACGAGCGGCGTCGCACCCTGGCGGTGCGCGCGCCAGCCGGCGACGGCGAGGCCGCCGTACAGGAATGCGGTGAGGGCATACAGTACAATATCCATGTTCGAAGTTTACACTAGGCCCCCTTCCCGCGACGGCTCCCTTTGTTCGGTTCCGCCGCGCCTTCGGGCCCCACTGTCCATCGCTCCCCATGCTCGACAATCTCACTCAACGGATGGCGCGCGTCGTCAAGACGCTGCGCGGCGAGGCCCGGCTCACCGAGGCGAACACGCAGGAGATGCTCCGCGAGGTGCGTCTTGCGCTGCTGGAAGCCGACGTGTCGCTGCCGGTCGTCCGCGAATTCATCGCCAAGGTCAAGGAAAAGGCGCTCGGCGAAGAAGTGATCAGCAGCCTGTCGCCGGGCCAGGCGCTCGTCGGCGTGGTCCAGAAGGAACTGACCGCCGTGATCGGCGGCGACTACGAAGGCAAGGCCGCCGAGCTGAACCTCGCGGTCACGCCGCCAGCCGTGATCCTGATGGCCGGCCTGCAGGGCGCGGGCAAGACCACGACCGCCGGCAAGCTCGCGAAGCTGCTGCGCGAGAAGTACAAGAAGAAGGTGCTGACGGTGTCGTGCGACGTGTATCGCCCGGCCGCGATCATGCAGCTGAAAACGGTGAGCGAACAGGTCGGCGCCGACTTCTTCCCGTCCACGCCGGACCAGAAGCCCGTCGACATCGCGCTCGCGGCCGTCGACTGGGCGAAGCGCCACTACCACGACGTGCTGATCGTCGATACGGCCGGCCGTCTCGGCATCGACGAAGCGATGATGCAGGAAATCGCCGCGCTGCACGGTGCGCTGAAGCCGGCCGAAACGCTGTTCGTCGTCGACGCGATGCTCGGCCAGGACGCGGTCAACACCGCGAAGGCGTTCAACGACACGCTGCCGCTCACCGGCGTCGTGCTGACCAAGCTCGACGGCGACTCGCGCGGCGGCGCCGCGCTGTCGGTGCGCCACATCACGGGCAAGCCGATCAAGTTCGTCGGCGTCGCCGAGAAGCTCGACGGCCTCGAGGTGTTCCACCCCGACCGGATGGCCAACCGGATCCTCGGCATGGGCGACATCCTCGCGCTCGTCGAGGAAGCGCAGCGCGGCGTCGATGTCCAGGCCGCGCAGAAGCTCGCCGACAAGGTCAAGAAGGGCGGCGACTTCGACCTGAACGATTTCCGCGCGCAGATCTCGCAGATGAAGAACATGGGCGGCCTGTCGTCGCTGATGGACAAACTGCCCGCGCAGTTCCAGCAGGCGGCGGCCGGCGCCGACATGGGCCAGGCCGAGAAGTCGATCCGCCGGATGGAAGGCATCATCAGCTCGATGACGCCCGCCGAGCGCGCGAAACCCGAAATCATCAAGGCGACGCGCAAGCGTCGCATTGCAGCCGGCGCGGGCGTGCCGGTGCAGGAAGTCAACCGGATGCTGAACCAGTACGACCAGATGCGTACGATGATGAAGAAGCTGAAGGGCGGCAACATGCAGAAGATGATGCGCGGCCTGAAGGGCATGATGCCCGGCATGCGCTGATTTCGCCCGTCGGCCGGCGCGCGGGTTTTTGCCGTAGCGCGCGCCTGCCGTTCTGCTTCATCCTTATTTGTATACCGACTGCCCGCCAGAACACATGAACCGCGAAGAAGCCCTCCACATTTTCGACCACTCCGAAGAGATCGTCTCGGCCGACGCCGTCAACGCGTCGATCTCGAAGATGGCCGACGCGATCCGCGCCGAGATCGGCGACGCGTTCCCGCTCGTTCTCTCGGTGATGGGCGGCGCCGCGGTGTTTACCGGGATGCTGCTGCCGCATCTCGATTTCCCGCTCGAATTCGACTACATCCACCTGACCCGCTACCGCAACACGACGCAGGGCAGCCCGGAGATGCACTGGCGCGTCGCGCCGCGCGAATCGGTGAAGGACCGCATCGTGCTCGTGCTCGACGACATCCTCGACGAAGGCGAGACGATGGCAGCGATCCGCGACCGCATCCTCGACATGGGCGCGCAGCGCTTCATGTCGGCCGTGCTGTGCGAGAAGACGCTCGCGAAGGCGAAACCGCTGCACCCCGACTTCTGCGGCTTCTCGGTGCCGGACCGCTACGTGTTCGGCTGCGGGATGGACGCCAAGGGCTACTGGCGCAACCTGCCGACGATCCGCGCGCTGACCGCGGACGTCTGATCGCCGCCCCGCCGGCTATATAAATAGAAAGCGGCGCTCCGGTTTCCCGGAGCGCCGCTTTTTTCGTCGACCGCACCGCCCGCGCTACGGCTGCAACTGGTGCACGAACGCGCGAATGCCTGCCAGCAGCATCTCGACCGAGATCGCGACGAGCACGAGGCCCATCAGACGCTCGAACGCGGCGACGGTCCGCTCGCCGAGCCAACCCTGAATCCTTTCGGCCAGCACCAGCGTGATCGCGCAGACGACCATCGTGACCGTCAGCGCACCGACCCACTCGAACATCTTCCCGGGCGCCTGCGACGTCAGCAGCATCACCGTCGCAAGTGCGGACGGCCCGGCCAGCGCCGGAATCGCGAGCGGCACGATGAACGGCTCGCCGCCCGCGCGCGGATCGCTGCCGAGCGCGCCGTCCGGATGCGGGAAGATCATCCGCAGCGCGATCAGGAACAGCACGATCCCGCCGCCGAGCCGCAGCGACAGGTCGGTGAGGCTCATCATCCGCAGGAAGCGATCGCCAACCAGCATGAAGAACAGCAGGATCACGAACGCGATTCCCACTTCCCGCAGGATCAGCTTCACGCGCCGCTCGCGCGGCACGTCGCGCATCGCCGTGATGAACAGCGGGATATTGCCGAGCGGATCCGTAATCAGCACGAGGAGCACGGTGGCCGACAGGAACGTGTATTCCATCGTGTCCCCCGGTCGCCGCGCTTAGTGCGCGAGCGCGGCGCGGATCTTCTCCGCGACCGTCGCCGCGGCCGTGTCGGCCGGCAGCAGCGTCGCTTCGGTGTCGCGGCGGCCCTGGTACTCGATCTTGCCTTCCTTCAGGCCGCGCTCGCCGATCACGAGACGATGCGGCACGCCGATCAGCTCCCAGTCGGCGAACATCACGCCCGGGCGTTCGCCGCGATCGTCGAGGATCACGTCGATGCCGGCCGCGACGAGTTCCGCGTACAGCTTGTCGGCCGTCTCGCGCACCATGTCGCTGCGGTCATAGCCCATCGGGCACAGCACGACCTCGAACGGCGCGATCGACTCGGGCCAGACGATGCCGCGATCGTCGAAGTTCTGCTCGATCGCCGCGCCGAGAATACGCGTGATGCCGACGCCGTAGCAGCCCATCAGCATCGGCTGCGGCTTGCCCGACTCGTCGAGGAACGTCGCGCCCATCGCTTCCGAGTACTTGGTGCCGAGCTGGAACACGTGGCCGACTTCGATGCCGCGGCAGATGTCGATCGCACCCTTGCCGTCCGGCGACGGGTCGCCCTTCTTCACGTTGCGCACGTCGGCGACTTCGGGCTCCGGCAGGTCGCGGCCCCAGTTCACGCCGGCGATGTGATAGTCGACCTCGTTCGCGCCGACGACGAAGTCGCTCATGTTCGCGACCGTGCGGTCCGCGATCACCTTCACCGGCTTCTTCGTGCCGACCGGGCCGAGGTAGCCCGGCGGCGTGCCGAACCACTCGACGATTTCCTGCTCGGTCGCGAAGCGGTGGTTCTTCAGGCCCGGCAGCTTCGACACCTTGATCTCGTTCAGGTCGTGATCGCCGCGCAGCATCACGAGCCAGATGGTCGGCTCGGCGCCTTCGTTGTCGGTCGCGAGCACGATCGACTTGATCGTGCGCTCGAGCGGGATGCCCAGCAATTCGGCGACGGCCTCGCACTTCGCCTTGCCGGGCGTCGCGACCTTTTCCATCGCTTCGGCCGGCGCCGCGCGCTCGGCAATCAGCGGCAGCGCTTCGGCCGCCTCGACGTTCGCCGCGAATTCGGACGTCGGGCAGTACGCGATCGCGTCCTCGCCGGTATCGGCGATCACGTGGAATTCGTGCGAGAAGTTGCCGCCGATCGAGCCGCTGTCGGCCGCGACCGCCCGGAACTCGAGGCCGAGGCGCGTGAAGATGCGCACGTACGCGTCATACATCTTGCGGTACGACTCGTTCAGGCCCGCCGCATCCTTGTCGAACGAATACGCGTCCTTCATGATGAATTCGCGGCCGCGCATCACGCCGAAGCGCGGACGGATCTCGTCGCGGAACTTCGTCTGGATCTGGTAGAAATTCACCGGCATCTGCCGGTAGCTCTTGATCTGGTTGCGCGCGATGTCGGTGACGACTTCCTCGTGCGTCGGCCCGATCACGAAATCGTTGTCCTTGCGGTCCTTGAAGCGCAGCAACTCGGGGCCGTACTGCTCCCAGCGACCCGACTCCTGCCACAGCTCGGCCGGCTGCACGGCCGGCATCAGCAGCTCGATGGCGCCCGCCCGGTTCATTTCCTCGCGCACGATCGCCTCGACCTTGCGAATCGAACGCAGGCCGACCGGCAGGTAGTTGTAGATGCCGCCGGCGACGCGGCGGATCATGCCGGCGCGGACCATCAGCTTGTGGCTGACGATCTCTGCGTCGGCGGGTGCCTCTTTCAGGGTGCCGATAAAGAAACGGGAAGCTTTCATGCGGACGGTTCCAAAAACGGCGCCCCCAGGCGGGGCGCCCGAAAAAGTTTCAAGGTGAAAAAGCTGCGCGCCGTGAACAGCGATGGCGCAGATGACGTAGCAGACTAATCAGGGACAATTCAGCCGGTGTGCCCCGTGCGGATTCGCTCCGTCACGGTGCGCAGCGCCCGTTATCTGTTTATAATCAAAGCAATTTTAAAGGATTCGAAGGTGGTTGTATGCTGGATCGTGAAGGCTTTCGCCCGAACGTCGGCATCATCCTCTTGAACGCGCGCAACGAGGTGTTTTGGGGCAAGCGGCTCCGCGAGCATTCCTGGCAGTTTCCTCAAGGTGGGATCAAGTACGGCGAGACCCCCATGCAGGCGATGTACCGGGAACTGCACGAGGAAACGGGCCTGCATCCGGAACACGTCAAGATAATCGGCCGCACCCGCGACTGGTTGCGTTACGAGGTGCCTGACAAGTTCATCAAACGCGAAGTACGCGGTCATTACCGCGGCCAGAAGCAGATCTGGTTCCTGCTCCGAATGGTCGGACGCGATTGCGACATTTGCTTGCGCGCGACCGACCACCCGGAGTTCGATGCGTGGCGCTGGAACGAGTATTGGGTGCCGCTCGATGCGGTGATCGAGTTCAAGCGGGATGTCTATCAGTTGGCGCTGACGGAACTGTCGCGCTTCCTGCGCCGCCCGGCGCAGCGAGCCGAGAAGCCGCGCGGGCCGCGTGTGTCGCGCTATCCGCGCGTCATTGGCGCACCGGCCCAGACGCTGACGATTGTCGACACATCGGTGGTCTGTTCGGAGATCGAAGTGGAGGCGAGCTCGCTCGACGAGATGCCGCCCCGCGTGATCGTCGGCAAATGACGAGTTGGACTGCATGACCGGGCGCGACCTTGGTGTCGCGCCCTTTTTTTACGAGGAATGCATATTGAAAGCGATTGCTCTCGCGCTCGCATCGATCGCCGCGATGGCCGCCCTGGCCGGCTGCGCGAACTCGAAAGCGCCGTCCAACAAGGATGACAGCGAGTTCGTGTACCTGCTCGACCGTCAGGGGACCTGGAAGGAAAACGCCGTCGACACGCTGCCGCCGCTGCCGCAAACGGGCGATCTGCTGCCGTTCAACGTGTCGCAGAACACGCCGCTGAAGTTCTTCGTCGATGCGAAGTCGCTCGACGTCGGCAGCGACGGCGTCGTGCGCTACGCAGTCGTCGTCACGAGCCCGGCCGGTGCGCGCAACGTGAACTACGAAGGCATCCGCTGCGACACCTACGAATGGCGCCAGTACGCCGGCCTGAACTCGGACCACGACGGCTGGGATCGCACGGTCGAAAACGACTGGCGGCGCATCGAGAACGGCGAGCTGAACGCCTACCACTCCGCGCTCTACCAGGACTACTTCTGTTCGAACAAGATGCCGCAGGGCTCGACCCGGCAGATTCTCGAAAACATCCGGTTCCACCGCACCGCGATGACGCAGTTGCGCTGACGGCATGCGATGCGGGTTGCCCGCATCGTCCCGCGCATGAAAAAGCCCGCATCGCGCGGGCTTTTTCACTTGAACGACGGAACCCGGCCGGCGATCACACCAGCACGAGGTTGTCGCGATGAATCAGTTCGGGTTCCAGCATATAACCGAGCACCGTCTCGATCTCGCCGCTCGGCTTGCGGTGAATCAGCTTCGTTTCCGCGCTGCTGTAATTCGTGAGCCCGCGCGCCACCTCGCGCCCGTCCGGGCCGACACACGCGATCACCTCACCGCGCGCGAACGCGCCCTGCACGTCGGTCACGCCGATCGGCAGCAGGCTCTTGCCGCCGGCCGTCAGCTTCTCGACCGCCCCCGCGTCGATCACGACATGGCCGCGCACCTGCAGATGGTCGGCCATCCATTGCTTGCGCGCCGCCATCCGCGCGGTCCGTGCGATCAGTTGCGTGCCGATCGCCTCGCCGGCCGCCAGACGCACGAGCACGTCGGCCTCCCGGCCGCTCGCGATCACGGTATTCGCGCCGCTGTGCGCCGCACGCTTTGCCGCGAGGATCTTCGTCAGCATCCCGCCGCGACCGAGACTCGAGCCGGCCCCGCCTGCCATCGCCTCGAGCTCCGGCGCGCCCGCACTGGCCTCGCCGACGAGCGTCGCATTCGGGTCCTTGCGCGGATCGGCCGTGAACAGCCCGGACTGGTCGGTGAGGATGATCAGCGCATCGCCTTCGATCAGGTTCGCGACGAGCGCGCCGAGCGTGTCGTTGTCGCCGAACTTGATTTCGTCGGTGACGACCGTGTCGTTTTCGTTGATGATCGGCACGACGCCGAGCCGCAGCAGCGTGAGCAACGTCGATCGCGCATTCAGGTAGCGCTCTCGATCCGCCAGATCGGCGTGCGTGAGCAGGATCTGCGCAGTACGGATGCCATGCTCGGTGAAGCGGCTTTCGTAGACTTGCGCGAGCCCCATCTGGCCGACCGCGGCGGCGGCCTGCAGCTCGTCGATTTCCCGTGGCCGCTTGCTCCAGCCGAGCCGTTGCATGCCTTCGGCAATTGCGCCCGAACTGACGAGCACGACTTCCTTACCCTGCGCACGCAGCGCAGCGATCTGAGCCGCCCAGCGGCCGATCGCAGCATGATCGAGCCCCTTGCCGTCGTTGGTCACGAGGCTGGAGCCCACCTTCACCACCAATCGCTTCGAATCCGCGATGATCGAACGCATCCTGCACTGTCTCCTGTATCTGATGCCTGCCCGGCCGGGCGCGATTGAACGCCAACGCCGGGCGGCACGCCCGGCGCGTTACCGTTCAGGCGGCGTCGTCCGGCGCCGAACCGCCCTTCGCCGGCGGCGCATCGCGGAAACGCACGTCCGCCGCGAGATCCTCCGCCTCCGCCGCGCGATGCGCGTCCGAATGTTCGGAGAGATAGTCGTAGATCGCGTAGCACAGCGCTTCGCAGCCCTGGCCCGTCAGCGCCGAGATCTCGAACACGGGGCCGTCCCAGCCGAAGCGGTCGAGGAAATCCGCGACGCGCGCCTCGCGCTCGTCTTCCGGCACCATGTCCAGCTTGTTGAGCACGAGCCAGCGCGGCTTCTCGTAGAGGGCCTCGTCGTACTTGCGCAGCTCGCCGACGATCGCCGTCGCTTCCGCGACCGGATCGACGCTTTCGTCGAACGGCGCGAGATCGACCAGATGCAGCAGCACGCCGGTACGCTGCAGGTGGCGCAGGAATTGATGCCCGAGGCCCGCGCCTTCGGCCGCCCCCTCGATCAGCCCCGGGATGTCGGCGATCACGAAGCTCTTGCTCGGGCCGACACGCACCACGCCGAGATTCGGCGCGAGCGTCGTGAACGGGTAATCGGCGATCTTCGGCTTCGCGTTCGACACCGACGAGATGAAGGTCGACTTGCCCGCGTTCGGCATGCCGAGCAGGCCGACGTCGGCGAGCACTTTCAGCTCGAGCTTCAGCATGCGCCGCTCGCCCGGCTTGCCGTCCGTCTTCTGGCGCGGCGCGCGGTTCGTACTCGACTTGAAATGCAGGTTGCCGAGGCCGCCGGCACCGCCCTGCGCGAGCATCACCCGCTGGTCGTGCTCGGTCAGATCGGCGATCAGCTCGCCCGTCTCCATGTCGCTGATGATCGTGCCGACCGGCATGCGCAGCGTGACATCGTCGCCGCCCTTGCCGTAGCAATCCGAGCCGCGACCGTTTTCGCCGTTGCGCGCGAGGTGCTTCTTCGCGTAACGGTAGTCGATCAGCGTGTTGATGTTGCGGTCGGCGATCGCGTAAACGCTGCCGCCCCGGCCGCCGTCGCCACCGTCCGGCCCGCCGAACGGGACGAATTTCTCACGGCGCATCGACGCGCTGCCATCGCCTCCGTTGCCGGCGATGACTTCGATTCGTGCTTCGTCAATGAACTTCATTCGTCACTCCGCCCAGTATTTCCGCTATTGTGCCGCGCGCCGGCGCGCTTGAACAATCTGCCGTTCGGCCGATCGCACGCCGGTTGCGCGAGGGTCGCCGGCACGCACATGCGCCCGGCGACCCAATAAAAAAGGCCCCGCGAAGACTGCGGGGCCTTTCGGCTACGAAGCCCGTGGGTGCCTGACTTAGGCAGCCGCCGGGACGACGATGACCAGATGCTTCTTGTCCGCGCCCTTCGTCGCGAACTTGACGTGACCGTCGACCAGCGCGAACAGGGTGTGATCCTTGCCCATGCCGACGTTCTCGCCAGCGTGCATGCGCGTACCGCGCTGACGCACGATGATGCCGCCGGCATTGATCGCCTGGCCGCCGTACACTTTCACGCCGAGACGTTTCGACTCGGAGTCGCGGCCGTTCCGGGAAGAGCCGCCTGCCTTTTTGTGTGCCATCTGATTGCTCCTTTACCGAGGCGCTTACGCGTTGATCGCGTCGATGCGCAGCTCGGTGTAGTTCTGGCGGTGGCCGCCGTGCTTTTGGTAGTGCTTCCGGCGACGCATCTTGAAGATGGTGACCTTGGCATGACGACCGTGCGACACAACGGTGGCCTTGACGGAAGCCCCACTGACCAGCGGCGCACCGAACTTAATCGATTCGCCTTCGCCCACTGCGAGAACCTGGTCGAGCGTGATTTCAGCGTCAATGTCAGCCGGTATCTGTTCTACTTTGAGTTTTTCGCCAACGGCAACCTTGTACTGCTTGCCGCCGGTTTTTATGACCGCGTACATTGAGAACCTCACTCTGGATCCAATTTTTCCGCACACCACGCGCGGAAAACACGTGATTATACATGGGGTTAGCACCCAAGTCAAAGCCGATCGACGATTGCCGGGCGCGGGCCTCGGCCGGACGGCCAAAAATCGCGCTGCCGGTACGTCTGACAGACCGGCATATCGCGGATTCGACTTATAATCCGCGGCATCACCCAATTCCATCATCATGTCGTCGTCCACCGCCTCCCCTACCCTCAGCGCCGCCCACCTGCTCGCCCCGATCACCAGCGACATGGAGCAGGTGAATCGCGTTATCCGGCAAAGCCTCGCGTCCGACGTGCTGCTGATCAACCAGATCGCCGAGTACATCATCGGCGCGGGCGGCAAGCGGCTGCGTCCGGCGCTGCTGCTGCTCGTCGCCGGCGCGCTCGGCGAAACGTCGCACCAGCGGCACGTGCTGGCCGCCGTCGTCGAGTTCATCCACACGGCCACGCTGCTGCACGACGACGTCGTCGACGAATCCGAACTGCGCCGCGGCCGCCAGACCGCCAATGCGCTGTTCGGCAACGCGGCGAGCGTGCTGGTGGGCGATTACCTCTACTCGCGCTCGTTCGAGATGATGGTCGGCGTCGGCAAGATGCGCGTGATGGAGATCCTGTCCGAAGCGACGACGATCATTTCAGAAGGTGAGGTGCTGCAACTCCTCAACATGCACGACGCGGACGTCGACGAAGCGCGCTACATGCAGGTGATCCGGTACAAGACGGCGAAGCTGTTCGAGGCGTCGGCCCGTCTGGGCGCCGTGCTCGCAGGCGCCGATGCGCCGACCGAGGCCGCCGCAGCCGAATACGGCCGCCGGATCGGCACCGCGTTCCAGATCATGGACGACTGGCTCGACTATGCAGGCACCGCCGAGGCGATGGGCAAGAATGCCGGCGACGATCTCCGCGAAGGCAAGCCGACGCTGCCGCTCATCTACCTGATCGAGCGCGGCACGCCCGAACAGTCGGCACTCGCACGCGAGGCGATCGAACAGGGCGGCACCGATCGCTTCGACACGATTTTCGAAGCGATCACGCGCTCGGGCGCGCTCGATCACACGCTCGAATGCGCGCGTCAGGAAGCGCAGGCAGCAGCAGCGGCGATTGCCGCGTTCCCCGATTCGATCTACAAGGAAAGCCTGCTCGGGTTGTGCTCATACTCGACGTCGCGACAATCGTAAACACGCGGCGTTCGGGGAGCGATGCCTTGTCCCGAAAAATTTCTTCATTCAAGTATTCCCTTTTAGAAAAAACATCGTTATAGTTACGTTCTTGCTTGAGACGACGCAGCGATCTTCATGAAGACGGCGAAGTCCGAAGAGCAAAAATCGGGGTGTAGCTTAGCCTGGTAGAGCGCTACGTTCGGGACGTAGAGGCCGGAGGTTCGAATCCTCTCACCCCGACCAGATTTAAAAAAAACCGTGCACCGCGTGCACGGTTTTTTTTCGTCCGGCAGCCGCAGGCTCCCGTATCGCGCGCGACACATCGCGGTCGCCGGCCTCTGCTATATTTCCCCCATCCCTGTCCTTCACTGCCCTTTCCAACGCGTGGACCAAATTCCCTTATGGGCGCAAATCAGCGCCGTCTTCCTGCTTCTCCTCTGTTCCAGCTTCTTTTCCATTTCCGAGACCGCGATGATGGCGCTCAATCGCCATCGGCTGAAGCATCTCGCCGGCCAGGGCGTACTCGGCGCGAAAACCACGCAGGGGCTGCTCACGCGCACTGACTTGCTGCTCAGCGTGATCCTGATCGGCAACAACCTGTTCAACACGATCATCCCCGTCCTCACGACCTCGCTCGCGCTCCATACGTTCGGCCGCAACAACCTCGCGCTGTCGATCGCGACCGGCGTCGTCGCGTTCCTGATCATCGTGTTCGCGGAAATCGCGCCGAAGATCGTCGGCGCGACGTTCCCCGAACGCATCGCACTGCCCGCGAGCCTCGTGATCGCCCCGCTGATGCGCGTGTTCAAGCCGGTCGTCTGGTTCGTCAATGCGCTCGCGAACGGCGTGCTGTGGGTGCTGCGCATCAACACGAAGAAGGGCCGCGACCAGCGGATGTCGGCCGACGAGCTGCGGGCCATCGTGCTCGAATCGAGCAGTTTCATGCCGACCAAGCACCGCAGCATCCTGCTCAATCTGTTCGACCTCGAGAACATCACGGTCGACGACGTGATGGTGCCGCGCCGCCAGATCGAGTCGCTCAACTTCTACGCGCCGCTCGACGACATCCTGCATCAGCTCGAAACCTGCTATCACAACCGGCTGGTGGTCTACGAAGGCGACATCGACAAGGTGCTCGGCGTGCTGCACGTGCGCAAGACGCTCACCGCGCTGCACAACCAGGATTTCGACCGCGAGACGCTGCGCACGCTGCTCACCGAACCGTACTACGTGCCGTCGGGCACGCCGGTGGTCCAGCAGCTCCAGTTCTTCCAGGAAACCCGGCATCGCACCGCGCTCGTCGTCAACGAATACGGCGAACTCGAAGGGCTCGTCACGCCCGAGGACATCATCGAGGAACTGATCGGCGAATTCACGACGTCGATGCCGCGCAGCGAACGCGCGGGCGGCTGGGACGAGAACGGCGAATGCATCGTCTCGGCCAGCATGCCGCTGCGCGAACTGAACCGCTGGCTGCACCTGAAACTGCCGACCGACGGGCCGAAGACGCTGAACGGACTGGTACTCGAGATCCTCGAGGAAATTCCGGAAGACGACGTGTGCTTGAAAATCGGCGACGTGATGCTCGAAGTGATGCGCAGCGACGATCAGGCCGTACGTACCGTCAAGCTGTTCAAGCCGCGCGGCACACGTACCGGACGCGGCGCCGCGCGCTAGGGCCTGTTCACGCTAATAACGGGCTTGCGAACGTGCCTTTCCGCCATTAGCGCGAACAGGCCCTGGCCGAACGGCCGACTGCCGGCGCCGCACGCGACGCGCGATCATCTGCGCATCACGGTCAACAGGCGGCCAGCGTGCCGGCTCACATGCATTTCCCTTCCTCCGGGGCGCCGCTGCGCACGCAGTCGTCGCCCGCGCATTCCGACGCACCGCCCGCCGCCGCGCCCCCGGCACTCGATGCGGCCCAGCTCGACGACGCCCCCGCCGTACGCCTGCTGACGGACACACTGCATGCGGCGCGCGTGCGCGACGCATCGGATATCCACGTCGAGCCGTTCGAAGCCGGCTGGCGCATCCGTCTGCGCGTCGACGGCGTGCTGCATGAACTGGCGCGACCGCCGCTGCACCTGCGCGACGCGCTCGTCACGCGGATCAAGGTGCTCTCGCGCATGGACATCGCCGAGCGGCGGCTTCCCCAGGACGGCCGGCTGCGCATCGCGATCGACGGCGGCACGCGCGGCGACTACCGCGTCAGCTCGCTGCCTACGCTGTTCGGCGAAAAGCTCGTGCTGCGGCGGCTCGAAACGCTACCGCCCGATCTCACGCTTGCCAACCTCGGCTTCGACGCGCGGCAGGCGGCCGCGATGGAGGCCGCGATCCGCGCGCCGCATGGCCTCGTGCTCGTCACGGGCCCGACCGGCAGCGGCAAGACGCTGTCGCTCTACTGCGCGCTGCAGATGCTCGATCGCGACGCGCGCAACGTCTGCACGGTCGAGGATCCCGCCGAGATCCAGCTCGACGGAATCAATCAGGTCGGGGTCGCCGACAAGGCGGGGCTCACGTTCGCGACGGCGCTGCGCGCGCTGTTGCGGCAGGATCCGGACGTCATCATGGTCGGCGAGATTCGCGATGCGGAGACGGCCGATGTCGCGATCAAGGCCGCGCAGACCGGCCATCTCGTGCTGTCGACGCTGCACACGAACGACGCGCCGGCCGCTGTCGCGCGGCTGCTCGACATCGGCGTCGCGCCGTACAACCTCGCCGCGGCGCTCCACCTCGTCACCGCGCAGCGTCTCGTCCGGCGCCTGTGCGTCGCCTGCCGCGTGCATTCGGACGCATCGGTGCGCGCGCTGCGGGAAGCCGGGTGCGACCCGGCGGCGCTGGCAGCCGGATGGCGGCCGTTCGTCGCGCGCGGCTGTGCCGCCTGTCACGGAATCGGCTATCGCGGCCGCATCGGCCTGCATCAGACGATGCCGGTATCGCCCCGGCTGGCCGAGCGCATCGTCGCGCGGGCGAGCGTCGGCGAACTCGCGCAGTGCGTGGCGACCGAAGGCGTGCGCACCCTGCGCGACGCGGCATTCGCGCGCGTCATGGACGGCACGACGAGTATCGCGGAAGCCGTCGCCGCCACACCCGTAGCGTGAACATGCGCACGCCGCCGCGCGAAACCCGCTTTGCATGGCGCGGCCGCCATCGCGACGGCTCGCCGCGCCGCGGGATCGTCATCGCCTTTGACGCCGCGGCCGCGCGCGCCACGCTCGCGCGCGACGGCATCGCGGTACTGTCGCTCGACGTCCGCGGGCCGGCCCGTCCGCCTGCGGCGGCCGCACGCGACATCACGCGCTTCACGCGCCAGCTCGCGAGCCTGCTGCAAGCCGGCCTGCCGCTTGCGCCGTCGCTCGAGATGCTCGCGCGCACCCGCACGCGCGACGGCGTGCCGCGCATCGCCGCGGGGCTCGCGCGCGAGATCGTCGGCGGCCGGCGCTTCGCCGATGCGCTCGCACGCTATCCATCGCAGTTCGGCACGCTGTATCGCCAGTTGATCGAGGTCGGTGAAGCGTCCGGTTCGCTCGGCATCGTGCTGACGCGGCTCGCGGAACACCGCGAGCGTGCCGATGCGCAATGGCGCAAGCGGCGCGCGGCACTCGCGTATCCGGCCGCCGTGATCCTGTTCGCGCTCGCGATCTCGGCGACATTGATGGTGTGGGTCGTGCCGACCTTCCGGCAGATCTTCGACGGTTTCGGCGCCGCCCTGCCCGCACCGACTCGCGCACTGCTCGCGCTGTCCTCCGCGCTGTCGGCGTGGGGCGGTGTGCTTCTGGCCGGCGCGGCCGCCACGGGGATTGCCGCGCAGCACGCGCTTCGGCGCTCGGCCTCGCTGCGTCATGCGCTCGCGCGGCGCCTGCTGCGCGCCCCGCTCGCGGGCAGCGCGCTGGAGCGGTTCGCGGCCGCACGCTGGTGCCGCTCGCTGGCGACCCTGCTCGGCGCCGGCGTGCCGCTCGCCGATGCATTCGCCACGCTCGAGCGCACGGCCGGCCATCCGGTGTTCGCGCACGCCACCGCGCACATCGCCGCACGCGTATTGCGCGGCGTGCGTCTGGCCGATGCGATGCATTCGGCCGGCTGCTTTCCGGACGACGTCGTGCAACCGATCGCCGTCGCCGAGGAATCCGGTGCGCTCGACACGATGCTGGCCGACATCGCCGCGTCGTGCGAACGCCAGCTCGACGCGCGCCTCGATGCACTCGCGGCGCTCGGCGAACCGTTGATCGTGATCGTCCTGGGCGCCCTCGTCGGCGGCCTCGTGATCGCGATGTACCTGCCGATCCTTCAACTCGGCAACGTGGTGTAGCATCGCAACCGATTCTGTCGCCTTTTTGTCCGAACCCCGAGCCTCATGACGCCAGCGCCCCTGTCCGCCGTTTCCGATTCGCCCGAGAGCACGCTGCTCGCGCTGGCGATGCTGCCGCCCGCGCTGCAGTATGCGTTCGCGGTCGTCATCGGCCTTTGCATCGGCAGCTTCCTGAACGTGGTCGTGCACCGGTTACCCGTGATGATGCAGCGCGCGTGGCAGGCCGAGATCGCAGAAGCGACGGGCGCCGCGAGCGTCCCGCCCGACGACGGTTATCCGCCGCGCTACGATCTGTGGCGCCCGCGCAGCGCCTGCCCGCACTGCGGCCACGTATTGCGCGCGTGGGAAAACATCCCGCTCGTCAGCTACCTGATGCTGCGCGGGCGCTGCCGGCGCTGCGGCCATGCGATCGGCGTCCGCTATGTGCTCGTCGAACTCGCGTGCGCGCTGCTCGCCGCCGCCTCGCTTGCGGCGTTCGGCCCGACCGTCGCCGCGCTTGCCGCGTTCGCGCTGTGCGCGGCGCTGCTCGCGATGAGCGCGATCGATATCCGGACCGGCTACCTGCCCGACTCGATGACGCTGCCGCTGCTGTGGGCCGGGCTCGTCATGAACCTCGGCGGCACCTTCGCGTCGCTGCGCTCGGCCGTGATCGGCGCAATGGCCGGCTACCTGTTCCTGTGGTCGATCTACTGGCTGTTCAAATGGCTGCGCGGCATCGAGGGCATCGGTTTCGGCGACCTGAAGCTGCTTGCCGCGCTCGGCGCGTGGATGGGCTGGGCCGCACTGCCGCAAGTCGTGCTGTTCGCGGCGGTGACCGGTGCGATCGTCGGACTCGTCGCGACCTGGCGCGGCCGCATGCGCTTCGAGGAGCCGATTCCGTTCGGCCCGTTCCTCGCGGCCGGCGGCGTCGCCACGTTGTTTTTCGGCACCCCTTTCTATGCGGCGCTCGGAGGCTGACATGTTTTCCGTAGGACTCACGGGCGGTATCGGCAGCGGCAAGACGACCGTCGCCGACCTGTTCGGCGCCCGTGGCGCATCGCTCGTCGATACCGACCTGATTGCCCATCGCATCACCGCACCGGGCGGCCTCGCGATGCCGGCGATCGAGCAAGCTTTCGGCCGCGACTTCGTGGCCGCCGACGGCTCGCTCGATCGCGCGAGGATGCGCACGCTGATCTTCAGCGACGACGACGCGCGCCGGCGCCTCGAAGCGATCACGCATCCGCTGATCCGCGCGGAGACCGATCGCGAGGCGCACGAAGCACAGGGCCCGTACGTGATGTTCGTCGTGCCGCTGCTCGTCGAATCGGGCACCTGGAAGGCGCGCAGCGATCGCGTGCTCGTCGTCGACTGCCCGGTCGAAACGCAAATTGCGCGCGTGATGCGGCGCAACGGGTTCACGCGCGAACAAGTCGAAGCGATCATCGCGCGACAGGCGACGCGCGAAGCGCGCCTCGCGGCGGCCGACGACGTGATCGTCAACGACGCGGTCACGCCCGCCGCGCTCGCCGCGCTCGCCGCGCAGGTCGATGCACTGCACCAACGTTATGTCGGATTCGCGGCCGCCGCGCACTGAGCGTCGCGCGCGATCGTGATGGTGTACGAAATTGGTGCGTTGCTAGGGTAGAGAGGGGGCATTAGAATGTCCTTCATTGTTTCAATCCCTACCGACGAGGCGAGCGCGCTTGATTCTTTACGAGTATCCGTTCAACGAGCGAATTCGCACGCTGTTGCGTCTCGAAGATCTGTTCGAGCGCTTCGCGTTCTTTTTGGCTCAGGAGGACCCGCGTGAACACCACGTCGCGTTGACGACGCTGTTCGAAATCGCCGAGGTAACGGGCCGCGCGGACCTGAAATCGGATCTGATGAAGGAGCTCGAACGTCAACGCCAGACGCTCGCCCCCTTTCGCGGCAATCCGGGCATCGAGCAGAACGCGCTCGAGGCCGTGCTCGGCGAAATCGAGCAGACGCTCGCGAATCTCGCGCAGATGCAGGGCAAGACCGGCCAGCACCTCGTCGACAACGAGTGGCTCGCCAGCATCCGCAGCCGCGCGGTGATTCCGGGCGGGACGTGCAAGTTCGACCTGCCGTCGTACTACGCGTGGCAGCAGTGGCCCGCCGAGCAGCGGCGCCAGGATATCGCGAAGTGGATCCTGCCGATGCTGCCGTTGCGCGACGCCGCAGCAATCGTGCTGCGGCTCGCGCGCGAATCGGGTCAGGCGTCGAAGGTCATGGCGATGCAGGGCAGCTACCAGCAGATGCTGTCCGGCCGCACCTACCAGCTGATGCAGGTACGGGTGCCGCCGGAGCTGCGCGTGATTCCCGAAGCGAGCGCCAACAAATACATGTTGTGGGTGCGGTTCACCATGCAGGACGGCGATGTGCGGCCGCGCGCGGTGGACATCGACGTGCCGTTCCATCTGACACTGTGCAATCTGTAACGGCCGCGTGCCGGATCGATGCTTTCGTATGACTACCGTCGTGAAATGTCCGTCGTGCGGCGCCGAAGTGCGCTGGACGCCTGAAAATCAGTTCCGCCCGTTCTGTTCGGCCCGCTGCAAGCAGCTCGACCTCGGCGCATGGGCCGCGGAAAAGTACCGGATCGGGGGCGCCTCCGACGAGGGCCCGTCGTCGGAAGAGGACGGCGCCGACGGCCGTCGCGACAGCTGACCGGCACCACGCCGGCCGCCGGCGATATGGCCCGCCTTTCCGGCAGGCCGCCTCGGCGTCAATGCGACGCCGCTTCCTTCTCGAGCAGTTCCAGCACCGGCAGCGCTGCCGGCAACAGCGGCGCGACTTCGACCGGCAGTTGCTGCCACACGAACGCCTGCCCTTCCTTGCTGTGCGGCTCGCCTGTCCAGCCCGTCACCTTGCAGAAATAGAGCCGCACGTACGCGTGCGGATAATCGTGCTCGAGCGTGTGCCAGCGGTGGCTGGCCGTGACTTCGATGCCGAGTTCCTCGTGCAGCTCGCGCGCAAGCGCGTCCTCGACGCTTTCGCCGGCCTCCAGCTTGCCGCCAGGAAACTCCCAGTAACCTTCATACGGCTTGCCCTGCAGGCGTTGCGCGAGCAGATAACGGCAGCGGCCGACCGGACCGTCCGGCTGTACCATCACGCCGACCGCGACTTCCGTCACCTTGCGGCCGTCCGGCGCCCGCACGGCGCCCTGTGCCAGGTCCGCGCTCATGCCTGCTCCTTGCGGCCCGACCAGTCGCGCGCGAACTGCCATGCGACGCGGCCCGAGCGCGAACCGCGCTCGAGCGCCCACACCAGCGCTTCGCCGCGCGCCGTCTCGATCTCCGCATCCGGGCAGCCGAAGTGACGCAGCCAGTGCGCGACGATGTCGAGGTAGTCGTCCTGCTTGAACGGATAGAAGCTGACCCACAGACCGAAGCGCTCCGACAGCGAGATCTTCTCCTCGACGACTTCGCCGGGGTGAATCTCGCCGTCCGGCAGATGCTTGTACGACTCGTTGTCGCTCATGTACTCGGGCAGCAAATGGCGGCGGTTCGACGTCGCGTAGATCAGCACGTTGTCCGATTGCGCGGCGATCGACCCGTCGAGCGCGACCTTCAGCGCCTTGTAGCCCGATTCGCCGTCCTCGAACGACAGGTCGTCGCAGAACACGATGAACCGCTCCGGACGCTGCGAAATCAGGTCGACGATGTCGCCGAGATCGTGCAGGTCGTCCTTGTCGACTTCGATCAGGCGCAGCCCGTCGTTCGCGTACGCGTTCAGGCACGCCTTGATCAGCGACGACTTGCCGGTACCGCGTGCGCCGGTCAGCAGCACGTTGTTGGCCGGCTTGCGCTGCACGAACTGCCGCGTGTTCTGGTCGATCAGCGCTTTCTGGCGATCGATGTTGTGCAGATCGTCGAGCGTGATCGACGACACGGCCGGCACCGGCTGCAGGTAACCGCGCCCTTGGCGCTTGCGCCAGCGGAACGCGTGGGCCGCGTTCCAGTCGATGGCCGCCGGTGCGGGCGGCAGCATCCCTTCGAGACGGCCGAGCAGCGCTTCCGCGCGCGTCAGAAACTGTTCAAGCTTGTCCATGTCGTTCGAGCGCTCCCGATCAGGAGCGGTAATCCGCGTTGATGCTCACGTAATCGTGCGACAGGTCGCACGTCCAGATGGTGGCCTGTGCATCGCCGCGGCCGAGCAGCACGCGGATCGTGATCTCGCTCTGCTTCATCACCCGCTGGCCGTCCTCTTCCTGGTAGGCCGGATTGCGGCCGCCTGCCTTCGCGACGAGCACGTCGTCGAGATAAAGATCGATCTTGCCGACGTCGAGATCTGCGACGCCTGCATAGCCGATCGCCGCGAGAATCCGGCCGAGGTTGGGGTCGGATGCATAGAAGGCCGTCTTCACGAGCGGCGAATGGCCGATCGCGTACGCGATCTGGCGGCATTCGGCGACGCTCTTGCCGCCTTCGACCTGCACCGTCATGAATTTCGTCGCGCCTTCGCCGTCGCGCACGATCAGCTGCGACAGCACCCGTGCGACTTCCGTCACCGCGTCGCGCAGCGCCGCATAGGCAGGCGAATCGGTCGACGTGATCGCGGGCAGCGTGCTCTTGCCCGACGCGATCAGGATGAACGAGTCGTTCGTCGACGTGTCGCCGTCGATCGTGATGCAGTTGAACGAGCGGTCGGCCACTTCCTTCACGAGCGTGTCGAGCACCGGCTGCGCGACGTTCGCATCGAACGCGAGGAAGCCGAGCATCGTCGCCATGTTCGGCTTGATCATGCCCGCGCCCTTGCTGATGCCGGTCAGCGTGATCGTGTGGCCGTCGATCGTCACCTGGCGCGACGTCGCCTTCGGCAGCGTGTCGGTCGTCATGATCGCCTGCGCGGCGTCGAACCAGTTCGCGGCCTTGCGGTTCGCGAGCGCGGCCGGCAGGCCGGCCTTCAGGCGGTCGATCGGCAGCGGCTCGAGGATCACGCCGGTCGAGAACGGCAGCACCTGCGCCGGCTCGATGCCTGCGAGACGCGCGAGTTCCGTGCAGGTCTCGCGGGCGTTCACGAGGCCCGGCTCGCCGGTGCCCGCATTCGCATTGCCCGTATTCACGACCAGCGCGCGGATGCCCGCGCCGCCGGCCCGTACCTTCGCCAGATGCTCGCGGCAGACGGTGACCGGCGCCGCGCAGAAACGGTTTTCGGTGAACACGCCCGCGACCGTCGCGCCTTCGTCGACGGAGATGACCAGCACGTCCTTGCGATTCGGCTTGCGGATGTTCGCTTCCGCCCAGCCGAGCGTGACGCCGGCGACGGGATGCAGTTGGGCGGGATCGATCGACGGAAAATTGACAGCCATGGGGCACACCTGCCGGATGGAAAATGCCGGCACGTGCCGGCATCGATTGGAAGAACCGGCGGCCGCACGCGCGGGCCGCCGCAACTCACATCACTGACTCGAAGCCACGAACGACGCGGCACGCGTGACGCGCGCCGCCGCCGATCATGACAACTTCCCGTGACATTGCTTGTACTTCTTGCCGCTGCCGCACGGGCACGGGTCGTTGCGGCCGACCTTCGGCATTTCGCCGCCGGGGCCGCTGTGCGTCATCGCGCTGCCGACCATGTCGGCCGTCGCGGTGGCCGCCGCGGCTGCCGTGACGTTCGCCACCGGCGCGCCGGCGTCCGCGTAGTCGGCGTGCTGGTATTCGACGTTCTCGAGATGACCGCCGCGCTCCTCGATCTGCTCGGCAGCCTCCTCGAGCTGTTCCGGCGACTGGATCTGCACGTTCATCACGATGCGCGTGACTTCCTGCTTGATCGCGTCGAGCATCGCGGCGAACAGCTCGAACGCCTCGCGCTTGTATTCCTGCTTCGGGTTCTTCTGCGCATAGCCGCGCAGGTGAATACCCTGGCGCAGGTGGTCGAGCGCCGCGAGGTGTTCGCGCCACAGGCGGTCGACCGTCTGCAGCATCACCGAACGCTCGAACGCGCTGAACGATTCGCGGCCGACCATCGCGACCTTCGCCTCGTACTGCTCGTCGGCGGCCGTCATCACCGCGTCGAGAATCTCCTCGGCCGTGATCGACGACGACTCGTTCACCATTTCCTGGATCGCCAGGTCGAGCTGCCAGTCGTTGCGCAACGCTTCCTCGAGCTCGGGCACGTCCCACTGCTCTTCGATGCTGCCTTCCGGTACGAACTGGCGGACGACTTCGGCGATCACGCCGTGACGCATCGCGGTGATCGTCTCGGTGATGTCGTGCGCCTCGAGCAATTCGTTGCGCTGCTGGTAGATCACCTTGCGCTGATCGTTCGACACGTCGTCGTATTCGAGCAGTTGCTTGCGGATGTCGAAGTTGCGCGCTTCGACCTTGCGCTGCGCCGATTCGATCGACCGCGTGACGATGCCCGCTTCGATCGCCTCGCCTTCCGGCATCTTCAGGCGATCCATGATCGAGCGCACGCGGTCGCCCGCGAAGATGCGCAGCAGCGGATCGTCGAGCGACAGGTAGAAGCGTGACGAGCCCGGATCGCCCTGGCGGCCCGCACGGCCGCGCAACTGGTTGTCGATCCGGCGCGATTCGTGGCGCTCGGTGCCGATGATGTGCAGGCCGCCCGCGGCCTTCACCTGCTCGTGCAGCGTTTCCCACTCGTCGTGCAGCTTCTGGATGCGGCGCGCCTTTTCGTCGGCCGGGATCGCGTCGTCGGCCTCGATGAACGCGGCCTGCTTCTCGACGTTGCCGCCGAGCACGATGTCGGTGCCGCGGCCGGCCATGTTGGTCGCGATCGTCACGCGGTTCGGACGGCCGGCTTCCGCGACGATCGCCGCTTCACGCTCGTGCTGCTTCGCGTTCAGCACTTCGTGCGGCAGCCCGGCCTGCTTCAGCAGGTGCGACAGCAGTTCGGAGTTCTCGATCGACGTCGTGCCGACCAGCACCGGCTGGCCGCGCTCGTAGCAGTCGCGGATGTCGCGGATCACCGCGTCGTAGCGCTCCTTGGCCGTCTTGTAGATCTGGTCCTGCTTGTCGATCCGCTTCGGCGGGCGGTTGGTCGGGATCACGACCGTCTCGAGGCCGTAGATCTCGTTGAATTCGTACGCCTCGGTGTCCGCGGTACCGGTCATGCCGGCCAGCTTCGCGTACATCCGGAAGTAGTTCTGGAACGTGATCGACGCGAGCGTCTGGTTCTCGCTCTGGATCTTCACGTGCTCCTTCGCCTCGACGGCCTGGTGCAGCCCGTCGGACCAACGGCGACCCGCCATCAGGCGGCCCGTGAATTCGTCGACGATGACCACTTCGCCGTTCTGCACGACGTAGTGCTGATCCTTGTGGAACAGCGTGTGGGCGCGCAGCGCAGCGTACACGTGGTGCATCAGCGTGATGTTCTGCGGCGCGTACAGGCTCTCGCCCTCGCCGATCAGGCCCCATTCGGCGAGCAGGCGCTCGGCCTTCTCGTGGCCCGATTCCGTCAGGAACACCTGGCGCGCCTTCTCGTCGAGCGTGTAGTCGCCCGGCTTCTCGACGCCCGTGCCGTCGGCCTTCTCTTCGCCGATCTGGCGCTCGAGCAGCGGCGGCAGTGCGTTCATCCGCACGTACAGTTCGGTGTGATCCTCGGCCTGGCCCGAAATGATCAGCGGCGTCCGTGCTTCGTCGATCAGGATCGAGTCCACTTCGTCGACGACCGCGAAGTTCAGCGCCCGCTGCACGCGCGCGTCGGTCTCGTAGACCATGTTGTCGCGCAGGTAGTCGAAGCCGAATTCGTTGTTCGTGCCGTACGTGATGTCCGCCGCGTAGGCCTGCTGCTTCTGTTCGTGCTCCATGCCGGACAGGTTGATGCCGACCGACAGACCGAGGAAGTTGTAGAGCCGCGCCATCCATTCGGCGTCGCGCTGCGCGAGGTAGTCGTTGACGGTCACGACGTGCACGCCGCGGCCGGCCAGCGCATTCAGGTACACGGGCAGCGTCGCGACGAGCGTCTTGCCCTCGCCCGTGCGCATTTCCGCGATCTTGCCGTAGTGAAGCACCATGCCGCCGATCATCTGCACGTCGAAGTGCCGCATCTTCAGCACGCGGCGGCTCGCCTCGCGACAGACCGCGAAGGCCTCGGGCAACAGCTTGTCGAGCGACTCGCCGGCCGCGACCCGCTGGCGGAACTCGTCCGTCTTGCCGCGCAACTGGTCGTCCGTCAGCTTCTCGATCTGCGTTTCGAGCGCATTGATCGTCGCGACGGTCTTTTGGTATTGCTTGACGAGCCGCTGGTTGCGGCTGCCAAAAATTTTCTGGAGAAAACCGGTTGTCATCGGATCGGATCCTGCGTCGCAGCACCGGCGCCCGGCGCGTGTTGCGCGCCCCGGCGCCCGAGCCTCGGCGGCTTAGCGAATTAGTGGACTCAAACGTCGAATTTTAGCACGCGGGGACGCATGCGCCTGCGTCCCGGCCGGACGGGGCACTGCGGGCCCAAGCCGGGCGGACACGGGCGAAAGCTGCCCGTGCGCAGGCCGGCGCGGGTACAATCGGCTGCAACGTCCGCGCGCGTACGCGCTCGAAAAATGCCTCGATGAACCGATTTTCCAAGCGTTTCGGCCCGCTCGCCGCCTATCGCCCGCAACCCGTGTCGGAAGTGCTCGGTCGGACCGATGCATTCGCGGCGCTGCGCGCCGGCGTCGAGCAGATCGCGTCGCTGCAGCGCGACCTGGGCGCGTGCCTGCCCGACTATCTCGCGAATCACGTCGAACCGGGTTTCATCAAGGACGGCACCCTGACCCTCTTTGCCGCGCACAATGCGCTGGCCGCACGGCTGCGGCAGGTCGAAATGCGGCTGCTCGGCGATCTCCAGAAGCGCGGCTGGCCGGTGACGACGCTGCGCGTGCGCGTGCGGCCGAAGGACGCGCCGGCGCCGCCGCCCGTGAAGCAGGCGCGGATGACGTCGACCGGCGCCGCCGCGCTGCGCGATCTCGCCGACCATCTCGAACCGTCGCCGCTGCAGGCCGCGCTCGCGCGGATGGCGGCACGGCATGGCGCGAAGCCGCGTTGACCGCACCGGCCGCAGGCAGCCGCCAGCCGAAAAAAAAAAGCGACCCGATGTGAACTGACCCCGCAAAGTTGGACGGTTAAACACTAGGCGCCCAAGGGCTGTGAACCGCTTGGATTTCTTGGACAGTGCCGAGCGTTAGTGTTCGGTCTTTCATGAGCCTTCGGCCGTAGGCCGAA
>NZ_LPMU01000035.1:0-1186 GCF_001534535.1 Burkholderia sp. MSMB1459WGS | reverse complement strand
CGCCCTCAGGAAATTTGAACAATAACGCGTGGAAAACCCGAACACCAATCCCGATTGACAGCGGGAGTCATATCAGCTGTGAAGCTTCAATAGGTTGTATCGATGGTTCATCCGGACTGAGTCTGGGAGACTGGAAGTCGCCAAACACCCAACTTTCCAGGAACCCAGCCGGATGAACACCCATAAGAATGCCCGACTCACTTTCGCGCGTCGACTTGAGATGGTTCAGGAAATCACCGAATCTGGTTCGAGTGTGCCGCAAGCGGCGGCCGATCACGGCGTGACAACACCGACCGTGCGAAATGGCTCGGGCGCTATCTGGCCGGTGGCCCGCCGGCACTGGCTGACGCCTCATCGAGGCCTGCTCGCTGTCCACGCGCCATCGCCCCGGCGACTGCCTTGTTGATCGTGGAATTGCGCCAGCAACGCTTGCTGCAACGTCAGATCGCCCGACAGGTGGGCGTGTCGGCCTCGGCCGTCAGCCGCGTGCTGGCGCGTGCCGGACTGTCCCGGTTGAGCGAGCTGCGACCGCGTGAACCGGTTCAGCGCTACGAACACGAGGCACCGGGCGATTTGTTGCACATCGACATCAAGAAGCTCGGCCGTATCGCGCGTCCAGGCCATCGCGTCACCGGCAATCGGCGCGATACGGTCGATGGCGCTGGATGGGAGTATCTGTTCGTCGCGGTGGACGATCATGCCCGGATTGCCTACACGGCAATGCATCCAGACGAGACAAGGCGCAGTGCCGTGCAGTTCCTGCGCGATGCAGTGGCTTGGTACGCAGGGCTCGGCGTGCGTGTGCGTCGCTTGCTAACCGACAACGGTTCGGCGTTTCGCTCGCACGAGTTTGCGCGGGCCTGCCAGCAACTGGGCATCCGGCACAAATTTACGCGGGCCTATCGTCCGCAGACCAACGGCAAAGCCGAGCGCTTCATCCAGTCGGCGTTACGTGAATGAGCCTATGCATGGACATACCAGAGCTCCGCCCAGCGCATCGAAGCCTTGGCGAGTTGGCAGCACCACTACAACTGGCATCGTGCGCATAGCGCCATCGGCGGCGTTGCGCCGATGGCCAGACTTCCTGCGTCGAGAAATAACCTCTTGACGCTTCACAGCTGATATGACTCCCGCTGTCAATCGGGATTGGTGTTCGGGTTTTCCACGCGTTATTGTTCAAATTTCC
>NZ_LPMU01000034.1:0-142293 GCF_001534535.1 Burkholderia sp. MSMB1459WGS | reverse complement strand
GCCGCAATCTTTGCCAGCGAGCCGCCGAATTTGCCGACCGCGGTCCGCGCGGCCGATACGATCACTACATCCGTCATGTTCAATCCCTGCGTTGAAATCAGTTCGTCGTTCTGACGCCGGCACGAGGCGGCAGCACGTGGCGATGGCGTGCGCCGGGCCATCCGGCCCGAGCGCGGCCGCATGGCGCCGCATGGCGGGCAGCATCCGTTCGCACCGGCGGCACGGCACACCGCGGCACGGGCAACCGTGCACGGTCGTCTTGCGGCGCACCGGGCGTTCGCCGGACCCCGCGTGGCACACGCGGCGTCCGGCGTCATCCGGCGCCGGTCAATCGTGTCGCGCCTGCGCGCGACACGCACTCACGCGGTTACGCTGCCGATTCGCGCGCAGCCGCTGCGTCCTTGCGGGCGGCGGCCGCCGTCTGCTTGGCGCCGCGCGTGGCCGTTTCGCTGACCGCATCGAAGCCGCTCTGCGCCGCTTCGAGCGCCTGACCCGTCGCCGCACGCACGGAGTCGGCCGCGGCGCTCGCCGCGGACAGCGCCGAATTCAGCGCGGCCACCACCGGCGCCGAGCCGGCCGGCGCATGCTTCGACAGTTCGCCGAGCACGTCCTTCAGACGCTTGTCGTTCTGCTCGTACTGCGCCTGCGCGACCTTCGCCCATTCGGACTGGGTCGACACCGCGATGTCGAACAGATGGCGGCCGTACGACACGACCTTGCCGGCCGCTTCCTGCGGCGCGGCAACCTGCTGCGCGAAACCTGCGGCCGGGTTGTTGCCGTTGAACGCGTTCTTCAGCTTGTCCTCGTATTCCTCGAGCGCCGTCCTGGCCGCCTGCAGGTTGAGTTCGACGACGGCCTCGAAACCGTGGATCGCCGGACGGGCGATCGCGAACCAGGCGGCGATACCGGATTGATAATCGGCGGCGAGTTTTTCGGGGGCAAATACGGACATCGGGCACGCTCCTGTTAGCAATGCGAGAGACGACTTGAGAAAAAATGGAAGCTTGATCGACACCCGCTTCCTTATTGACAACCCGTCACCCATTTGGGCGCGGGCAGTTGAAGGAAGCCATTCTAGAGCGATTAATTGTCAATTAAGTGGCATTAATGATAGGTATAAACCCTTATTACCCTTTAGAGCGACCGCCGAAGCTTGCGGGGCGCCGACCTCGCAACCCTGATCTCGCCTGCTCCGACCCGCAATGCATTTTTACCTTTTGCAGCATAGCGTAACCTGGTGTCGCGCAATATTTACCAATTCATTATTCTGCTTATTAGAAAACCGGCCCTCTTTGGAAATCAAAAACCATCTGTGAAATCGTTTTTCTGGATTTTCCATGAAATCGTTTTCGGCCTTATTAATAACGAATTCAATAATCGGACGAATTACGGGACGCGATAAAAAAGGCCGCTTGAAGCGGCCCCGGTCGACGCGGTCGGGCGCGGGATCAGCCGGCCAGTTCGCGATGCAGCGCGCGAAACTCCTGCGCGAGCTTGTGCGTCGGTTCGAGATGGATCACCGGCGTCGACTGCTGATGCGATTCGCGGATCTTCACCGACGCGGACAACCGCGACGCGAGTACCGGCAACCCTTCGTCGACGAGTTCGTCGACCAGCCGTTGCGGCAGGCTCGCGCGCGGCTGGAACTGGTTGATGACGATCCCTTCCACCTCGAGCGCCGCGTTGTGGTCCTGCTGGATTTCCTTCACGTTCTCGAGCAGCGTGTACAGCGCGCGGCGCGAGAAATCGTCGCAGTCGAACGGGATCAGGCAGCGTTCGACCGCGATCAGCGCCGAGCGCGTATAGAAATTCAGCGCGGGCGGCGTGTCGATGTATACGGCGTCGTACATGTCGAGCTCGTTCAGCGCATCGCGCAACTTGTAGATCTTGTAGCGCGATTCGAGCTTGCCGTGCAGCGTGTCGAGATCCGGATGCGCAGGCATCACGTCGAGCCCGTCGAACGGGGTCGCGTGGATGAACGACGCGATGTCCACCGGACGGAAGTTGAAGGTCAGCGCGGTTTCGAAGAAGCCGGCGACGCCCGGTTGCGCGTCGGCCGCGGCGTCGCCGAGCAGGTAGCGCGTCGAGTTCGCCTGAGCATCGAGATCGATGACGAGCGTGCGCAATCCTTCGCTCGCACTGATCGCTGCCAGGTTGCAGACGATCGTCGACTTGCCCACGCCGCCCTTCTGGTTGAATACGACCCGCCGCATGGTGTCCCCTCGATCGAAACGTCGAAACGGCCAGCTTAGCCGGTCAATCATGGCGGCGGCGTGACGCGGGTCGAATTGGGCGCGACTTGTGCGGCAGCCGTTACCTGCGCGGCACCACGCCCGATACGTACCGGTTGCCGGGCACGCTCCACCGCCACGGCAGATCCTGGCCGACGCGAATGCCGATGCGCGGCCCGCCCGCCAGATCGGCGGGCGGCGCCATCCCGTCGTCGACGATCGCGAACTCTTCATGCGCGCCGACCAGGTCGACGCCATCCTGCGCGCCGCCGATCCCCATCGCCTGCGTCAACCGCGCCGGCCCGCGGCACAGGTCGCGATCGCGCGTGCGCGGCGGCCGCGCCGCACGCATCCGCTCGAGCCCGTGCAGCGGCTCCAGCGCGCGGATCAGCACGCCCGTTCCCGCGCCGTCCGGGCCGCACACGCAGTTGCAGCACCAGTGCATGCCGTACGTGAAATAAACGTAGAAGTGCCCGGGCGGCCCGAACATCGTCGCGTTGCGCGGCGTCTTGCCGCGATAGGTGTGCGCGGCCGGATCGAGCGCGCCCGCATACGCTTCCACTTCGACGATGCGGCCGGCCCGGCCGTCCGCGGCCGCGAGGATCTTGTTGAGCAGCTGCGGCGCCACCTCGGTGGCCATGCGGTTGAAGAATGCGCGCGGCACGATGGTGCCGGGCCATGGAGCCGCGGTCTTACTGCGTCGCATCGTGCTTCTCCGCCGTCGCCGCGAGACGAAGCTCACGATACGCATCGACCAGATCGTCGAGCGCGAATGCGAGGTTTCTCCCGCTGGGGTTGGGCAGCACCCACACCCGCGCTTGCCGGATGCGCGATGGCTGCGATCCCCACGCGACTTCGCGCTGCCCCGACAGCGCCGAATACGCCGCCTTGCCGAGAAACGCGACGAAGCGCGGCGCATGCTGCGCGACCTTGTGTTCGAACGCGGCGGCCGCGGCCATGAATTCCGCGCGCGAAAGCTGATCGGCACGCGCGGTCGGTCGCGGCACCACGGCCGTCAGCCCGCAGCCGTAACGGAGTATCGCGCGATCGTCCTGCGGCGCAAGCTCCGTCGGCGTGAAACCCGCGAGATGGATCACGCGCCAGAAGCGGTTGTTTCTTCCCGCGAAGTGATGGCCGGTCGCGGCCGCGATCAGGCCGGGATTGATCCCGCAGAACAGGACGTCGAGACGGGGAGCAATGAGGTCGGGGAGTGCGTCAGCCACGTTTCATCCCGAGCGCGGCAGGCAGGCGCGACGTAAACGAAGCAAGGCCCGAAAACCCGGGCCAAGCGACTGGCTTGACTCGGACATTCGGGCCCATCGTGATGCGGGGGTGCGACTTGCGATCAGAACGGAATATCGTCGTCCATCTCGTCGAACCCGCCGCCTGCCGGTGCGCTCGGACGGCTCTGGCCGCCGCCACCCGCACCGCCACGCGTCGCGCCGCCGGCACGACCGCCGCCACCGCCGCGCTCCGCCTGCTCGCCGCGGCCGCCGCCACCACCGTAGCCGCCGCCATAACCGCCTTCGTCACCGCCGCCACCGCCGCCGCCCGAACCACCGCGGCCGCCGAGCATCTGCATCTGTTCGGCAACGATTTCGGTCGAGTAACGGTCCTGGCCGTCCTGGCCCTGCCACTTGCGCGTACGGATGCGGCCTTCGATATAGACCGACGAACCCTTCTTCAGGTATTCGCTGACGATTTCCGCCAGACGGCCGAAGAACGCGACGCGATGCCACTCGGTCATTTCCTTGAAATCGCCGCTCGCCTTGTCCTTGTAGCGATCGGTCGTCGCGAGACGGATGTTCGCAACCGCGTCGCCGCTCGGCAGGTAACGGACTTCAGGATCGGCGCCGAGGTTGCCGACGAGGATGACCTTGTTGACGGATGCCATGTGTTTCTCCAGTAAATTCGATGCGGGGCCGCCCGCGAAAGCCGTCGGAGCGGCCCGCCGGGCGAGCCGGCGAACGCCGCCCGTGCCTGCCCGACGATCAGATTCAGGCCTTGCGCGGCGGCGCTTTCATGCTGGCCGCGATTATAAGCCACGCGGCAACGAGCCCCGAACACGTGTAGAACACCGTGTTCGCCCCGCCGTGCTTCAGCAGCCAGCCGCCCACGATGCCGCCGAGCGCGAGCCCGACCGAC
Source organism: Burkholderia sp. MSMB1459WGS (assembly GCF_001534535.1). Taxonomy (NCBI): domain Bacteria; kingdom Pseudomonadati; phylum Pseudomonadota; class Betaproteobacteria; order Burkholderiales; family Burkholderiaceae; genus Burkholderia; species Burkholderia sp. MSMB1459WGS. The sequence continues at coordinate 137,917 of NZ_LPMU01000034.1, read as the reverse complement.
TGCGTGGTGTTGTAGACACCCGTGGCCGCGCCCTTGCGCGAACCCGGCGCGAGCTTCGACACGAGCGACGGCTGCGACGCTTCCAGGATGTTGAACCCGAGGAAGTACACGAACAGGATCGCCGCCACAATCAGAATGGTATGCGGTGCGCTGCCGAGCAACAATTGGCCGATCAGGATAGCCAGAATGCCGCCGAGCAGCACCGGCTTCATCTTGCCCCGCTTTTCCGCGACGATGATCGCCGGCACCATCATCACGAACGCAAGCCCCATCACCGGCAGGTAGACCTTCCAGTGCGCGGCGACCGGCAGCCCGCCGTCCACCAGCAGGCGCGGCACGACGAGGAACAGCGCCGTCTGCGTCGCATGCAGCACCAGCACGCCGAAGTTCAGGCGCAGCAGCTCGACGTTGTGCAGCACCTCGGCGAACGGCGCGGGCACGTGCACGGGCTTGGCCGCGTCGGGCACGATCCACAGCACGACGCCGATCGCGAGGATCGACAGCACGCCGACGATCGCGAACAGTCCGCTCATCCCGACCCAGTGGAACACGATCGGCGCGCCGACGATCGCGACCGCGAACGACACGCCGATCGAGCCGCCGACCATCGCCATCGCCTTCGTGCGGTTCTGCTCGGAGGTCAGGTCGGCGATGAACGCGAGCACCGCGGACGACACCGCGCCCATCCCCTGGATCACGCGGCCGACGATGATCCACGTGATGTCGTGCGCGAACGCGGCGACGAAGCTGCCGAGCGCGAAGATCACGAGGCCCGTTGCGATCACCGGCTTGCGGCCGAACTTGTCGGACGCCCAGCCGTAGAAGATATAGAACAGCGACTGCGTGACGCCGTAGGCCCCGAGCGCGATACCGACGAGCAGCACGTTGTCGCCGCCCGGGATGGTTTTCGCGTAGACCGAGAACACCGGCATGATCATGAACAGGCCGAGCATGCGCAGCGCGAAGATCGCCGCGAGCGACGTGGTCGCGCGCAGTTCGGGCGCGGTCATGCGGGAAGACGTGGCAGACGGATTGGACATCGGGAATGAATTTCGAATGATCGGAATGTCCGCCCGGCGGCGGGCGGCGGAAGATCAGGACCGGCGGCCTGGCGGCCTTTCGGGCCACACGTCGGGGCCGGATGCAGGCGGCCTGCGGGCCGCCCGGAACGTGCGGCGCGACCGCTTTCCCCGGCGCAGGTGTCGCCTTGCTGCCACCTGCTGTAAAGGCTGGGGGCCGTAAACGACGGTCTCGAAAAGCCGTTATAGTAGCAGGTTTGGTTCCCTCCATTTTCGCCAGGTTCATGGAACAGATCCGTATCCGTGGGGCACGCACCCACAACCTGAAAAACGTCAATCTCGACCTGCCGCGCCACAAGCTGGTCGTGATTACCGGGTTGTCCGGGTCGGGCAAGTCGTCGCTCGCGTTCGATACCCTTTATGCCGAAGGCCAGCGCCGCTACGTGGAAAGCCTGTCCGCGTACGCCCGCCAGTTCCTGCAGCTGATGGAGAAGCCCGACGTCGACCTGATCGAGGGGCTGTCGCCGGCGATCTCGATCGAGCAGAAGGCAACGTCCCACAATCCGCGTTCGACCGTCGGCACGGTCACCGAAATCCACGACTACCTGCGACTTTTGTACGCACGTGTCGGCACCCCGTACTGCCCCGACCACGACATCCCGCTCGAGGCGCAAAGCGTGTCGCAGATGGTCGACGCGGCGCTCGCGCTGCCCGAGGAAACCAAGCTGATGATCCTCGCGCCCGTCGTCGCGAACCGCAAGGGCGAGCACGTCGAGCTGTTCGAGGAGATGCAGGCGCAGGGCTTCGTGCGCTTTCGCGTGCGCTCGGGCGGCGGCGCCGCGAACGAAGGCGTCGCGAAGATCTACGAGGTCGAGTCGCTGCCGAAGCTGAAGAAGAACGACAAGCACACGATCGACGTCGTCGTCGATCGCCTGAAGGTGCGCCCGGACATGAAGCAGCGGCTCGCCGAATCGTTCGAGACGGCGCTGCGCCTCGCCGACGGCCGCGCGATCGCGCTCGAGATGGATACCGACCGCGAGCACCTGTTCAGCTCGAAGTTCGCGTGCCCGGTCTGCTCGTACTCGCTGCAGGAGCTCGAGCCGCGCCTGTTCTCGTTCAACAACCCGATGGGCGCGTGCCCGGAATGCGACGGCCTCGGTCAGATCACGTTCTTCGACCCGAAGCGGGTCGTCGCGCACCCGTCGCTGTCGCTCGCCGCCGGCGCGGTGAAGGGCTGGGACCGCCGCAACCAGTTCTACTTCCAGATGCTGCAGAGCCTCGCGGCCTTCTACGAATTCGACATCGACGCCGCGTTCGAGGATCTGCCCGAAAAGATCCGGAAGGTGCTGCTGTTCGGCTCGGGCAAGCAGACGATTCCGTTCTCGTACATCAACGAGCGCGGCCGCACGACGATCCGCGAGCACGTGTTCGAAGGGATCATCCCGAATCTGGAGCGCCGCTACCGCGAGACCGATTCGGTCGCGGTGCGCGAAGAGCTGTCGAAATACCAGAACAACCAGCCGTGCCCGTCTTGCGACGGCACGCGCCTGCGCCGCGAGGCGCGCCACGTGCGGATCGGCACCGGCGACCACGCGCGCGGCATCTATGAAATCAGCGGCTGGCCGCTGCGCGACGCGCTCGGCTATTTCGACGGGCTGACGCTCGAAGGCGCGAAGCGCGAGATCGCCGACAAGGTGATCAAGGAAATCGTCGCGCGCCTGACGTTCCTGAACAACGTCGGCCTCGATTACCTGTCGCTCGAGCGCAGCGCCGAAACGCTGTCGGGCGGCGAGGCGCAGCGGATCCGGCTCGCGTCGCAGATCGGCTCGGGCCTCACGGGCGTGATGTACGTGCTCGACGAGCCGTCGATCGGGCTGCACCAGCGCGACAACGACCGCCTGATCGCGACGCTCAAGCATCTGCGCGACCTCGGCAACTCGGTGATCGTCGTCGAGCACGACGAGGACATGATCCGCACGGCCGACTACGTCGTCGACATGGGCCCCGGCGCGGGCGAGCACGGCGGCATCGTGGTCGCCGAAGGCACGCCGAAGCAGGTGCAGTCGAACCCGCAATCGCTGACCGGCCAGTATCTGGTCGGCAAGCGCGTCATCGAGTACCCGGACGAGCGGCTCGCACCCGATCCGGAGCGGATGCTGCGCATCGTCGACGCGCACGGCAACAACCTGAAGCACGTCGATCTCGAACTGCCGGTCGGACTGCTGACCTGCATCACCGGCGTGTCGGGCTCCGGCAAGTCGACGCTGATCAACGACACGCTGTATCACGCGGTCGCGCGCCACCTGTACGGCTCGGCTGCCGAGCCGGCGCCGCACGAGGCGATCGAGGGCCTCGAGCACTTCGACAAGGTGATCAACGTCGACCAGTCGCCGATCGGCCGCACGCCGCGCTCGAACCCGGCCACGTACACCGGCCTGTTCACGCCGATCCGCGAGCTGTTCTCGGGCGTGCCGACCGCGAAGGAGCGCGGCTACGATCCGGGCCGCTTCTCGTTCAACGTGAAGGGCGGCCGCTGCGAATCGTGCCAGGGCGACGGCGTGCTGAAGGTCGAGATGCACTTCCTGCCGGACGTCTACGTGCCGTGCGACGTGTGCCACGGCAAGCGCTACAACCGCGAAACGCTCGAAGTGCAGTACAAGGGCAAGAACATCAGCGAAGTGCTCGACATGACGGTCGAGCACGCGTACGAGTTCTTCAGCGCGGTGCCCGTCATCGCGCGCAAGCTGAAGACGCTGCTCGACGTCGGCCTCGGCTACATCCGCCTCGGCCAGTCGGCCACGACGCTGTCGGGCGGCGAGGCGCAGCGCGTGAAGCTGTCGCTGGAGCTGAGCAAGCGCGACACCGGCCGCACGCTGTACATCCTCGACGAGCCGACCACCGGCCTGCACTTCCACGACATCGCGCTGCTGCTGGAAGTGATCCACCGGCTGCGCGACCAGGGCAACACGGTCGTGATCATCGAGCACAACCTCGACGTGATCAAGACGGCCGACTGGGTGATCGACCTCGGCCCCGAAGGCGGCGCCGGCGGCGGCCAGATCATCGCGCAGGGCACGCCCGAGCAGGTCGCGAAGACGAAGGCGAGCTTCACCGGCAAGTACCTCGCGCCGCTGCTCAAGCGTCCGACCCGCAAAGTCGCGGCCGGCTGACGCCGTTCCGCCGGCTCCGCCCTTCCCCGCGCGCGGCGGCCAGCCGCGCGCGTGTCGACGGCAGGCCGCCCCCTCGTTTTCCCTTCTGCGTTTACACCACGCGCCAAACGGCCCGTTTGCGGACCATAATGGCAGCTATACTTTACGGTCGTAAGGTTCGCCATCCGCACCAATCCGGTGCAGCATCGGGCGACCGGCATCGGGCGACCGGCGCTCTGCCTCGCGCTGCGCGGCACGACACACCGAGGGACAGGAATCCACGATGGAGAAGCAACAAGAGTCGCGCGACACGCAGAACCGCGAGCCGCACCTGCGCAGCGTGCGGCTGACGAGCGACTTGAGCCTGCCGAAGCTGTCGGCGCTCGAGATCGGCAGTTATCTCTTCGCGCTCGTCATGATGTGGCTCGTCCTCGAGCTCCGGCTGCTCGGCGGGATGCTGGCCGGCCTGCTCGTCTATCAGCTGATCCACACGATCGCGCCCGTGATCGAACGCCATACCACGAGCATGCGCGCGCGCTGGGTCGCCGTCGTGCTGCTGTCGATCGCGATCGTCGGCGGGCTCACCGGCCTGACGATCGGCATCATCGAGCATTTCGAGCACACGGTGCCGAACCTGCAGAGCTTGCTCGACCAGTTGATGCAGATCGTCGAACAGACGCGCGCGCGCACGCCGGCGTGGATCGCCAATCTGCTGCCCGTCGACGTCGAACAGATGAAGACGAAGGCGGCCGTGCTGATGCATTCGCACATGGACCAGCTCCAGCAAAGCGGCAAGAGCGTCGCGCGCGGCTTCGGCCACGTGCTGTTCGGGATGATCATCGGCGCGATGATCGCGATCGGCGTCGAGCAGGGCAAGGTGCGCCGGCCGCTGTCGACCGCGCTCGTCACACGCGTGTCGCGCTTCGCCGATGCGTTCCGCCGCATCGTGTTCGCGCAGATCAAGATCTCGGCGATCAACGCGGCCTTCACCGGCATCTACCTGCTCGTCGCGCTGCCGATCTTCCACCAGCGGCTGCCGCTGTCGAAAACGCTCGTGCTCGTCACGTTCATCGTCGGCCTGCTGCCCGTGATCGGCAACCTGATCTCGAACACGCTGATCGTCGCGGTGTCGCTGTCGGTCAGCATGGGCACCGCGATCGCGTCGCTCGCGTTCCTCGTGGTCATCCACAAGCTCGAATATTTCCTGAACGCGAAGATCATTGGCGGCCAGATCGAGTCGCGCGCGTGGGAGCTGCTATTGGCGATGCTGATCATGGAAGCCGCGTTCGGGCTGCCGGGCGTGATCGCAGCGCCGATCTTCTATGCGTACCTGAAACGCGAGTTGTACCTGCTGCGGCTGATCTGAAGCCGCCCGCTCGCCAACGGCAAAAAAAATGCCGCGCCCGGTGAAGGGCGCGGCATTTTTGCTTCCGGAACCCACTGTTCGGGTTGGCCGATCAGCGGAACACGACCGTCTTCGTCCCGTTCAGCACGATCCGGTGCTCGACGTGCCACTTCACCGCGCGTGCGAGCGTCACGCACTCGACGTCGCGGCCGATCGCGGTCAGCTGGTCGGGCGTCATGCTGTGGTCGACGCGCTCGACTTCCTGCTCGATGATCGGGCCTTCGTCGAGATCGGTCGTCACGTAGTGCGCGGTCGCGCCGATCAGCTTCACGCCGCGGTCGAACGCCTGGTAGTAAGGCTTCGCGCCCTTGAAGCTCGGCAGGAACGAATGGTGGATGTTGATCGCGCGCCCGGCGAGCTGCTCGCACATGTTCGGCGACAGGATCTGCATGTAGCGCGCGAGCACGACGAGATCGGCCTGATGCTCGTCGATCACTTCCAGCACGCGCGCTTCCTGCGCCGCCTTCGCGGCATCGGACGACCCGCCGACCAGCGGGAAGTGATGGAACGGAATGTTGTAGCTCGCGGCGAGCTGATAGAACTCCTTGTGATTCGACACGATCGCCGGAATCTCGATCGGCAACTGGCCGGTGCGATAGCGGAACAGCAGGTCGTTCAGGCAGTGGCCGATCTTCGACACCATGATCACGACGCGCGGCTTCACGGCCGCATCGTGCAGCTCCCAGCGCATCGAGAACTGTTCGGCAAGCGGCGCGAATTCCTTGCGAAGCGTGTCGAGCGCCGACGCGGCATCCACGCCGCCGCCGTCCTGCTCGAAGTGCACGCGCATGAAGAACTCGCCGGTGCGGCTGTCGCCGAACTGCGCGGAATCGAGGATGTTGTTGCTGCGCTCGAACAGGAAGCCCGAGACCGCATGGACGATGCCGTGCCGGTCGGGGCACGACAGTTTCAAGATAAAGCTGTGATCGGTCGGCATGACCGCTACTCCCATTGTTTCCGTATTCGTCAAATTGCCCGTTCGCGCCGCGCGGCGCGCGTCACGCGGCCGGTACGAACAGCGCGTCGATGCCGGCCGCGTCGGCCGCCGGAATCCAGCGGTGGCGCAGCAGCGTATCGAGCGTCGCGAGGCTCGCATCCATCGTCGCGCGGCCTTCGCGCAACCAGCCGATCACCTCCGGCACGCCGGCCAGCAGGTGTTCGGCCACTTCGCCGTCCTGGTTGCGCGGCGCGAAGTCGTGCGGCAGCGGCAGGTCGTACACGAAGATCAGTTCAGACTGCGTGCCTTCCGGCAGCGCGTTCAGCACCTGTACCGCGCGGCCCGCGATCGCACGCGCCGCCAGGTCGGCCGGAATGCCGGCTTCTTCCCAGCATTCCTTCGCGAGCGTCTCGTGAACGCCCAGCCCCCAGCCGATCCCGCCGGCGACGACGTTGTCGAGCATGCCGGGGTCCGTGGCCTTGGTCGCGCTGCGGCGGCCGAGCCACAGCTTCGGCGTGGCCGCGGCGGCCGGCTCGCCCGGCGTAACCGCGTATTCTACGATGCCGTTCACGTGCACCGCATAGGTCTGCGTGCCGAAGAAGCGCGACGCGGCGCGCTCGATGTACGCGAGCGGCGGATCGTCGAAGCGGTTGCGGATCGCATAAATCTCGTCGCGCCAGCCGGGAATCGCGCCTTCGGCGGCGAGCGCGCCGATCGCGCTGGCGAGCGCCATGCTGCGCGCGTCGACCGAATCGTAGCGCGCCGACAGCACGACCCGCTCGCCGGTCAGCTCGAACACGTCGGGCCAGCGCGCGAGCTTGGCGACGTCCCGGCGGCGCACCCAGCCGACCGCCTGGCCGGCGATCTCGAAACGCAGGTGCGCGGCCGGATCGAAGCGGCGCGCGGCCGCGATGCAGGGAAACGTCATCGCGCTCAATCCTTCAGCGCGACCCGGATGCCGATCGCGATGAACGTCGCGCCGGCGATCCGGTCGAGCCACACGCCGGCCTTCGGGCGACGCTTCAGCCACGCGCCGATCATGCCCGCGCCGACGCCGAACAGCGAGAAGACCGCGGCCGTCTGCAGCATGAACAGCGCGCCGAGCTCGAACATCTGCAGCGTCACGCCCTGCGCGCCGTGCGGATCGACGAACTGCGGCAGGAACACGACGAAGAACAGCGTGACCTTCGGGTTCATCAGGTTGCCGATCACGCTCTGCCGGAAAATCGCGCCGAGCGGCTGCGGCGGGCGCGCATGCGCATTCGCGAGGCCCTGGCTGCGCAGCGCCTTGATGCCGATCCACACGAGGTACGCGGCGCCCGCGAGCTTCAGGATCTGGAACGCGACCGGCGACGAACGCAGCACGGCCGCGACGCCGAGCGCCGCGAGCGTCGTGTGGAACAGGATCCCCGCCGTGAAGCCGAGCGCGGCGACGAAGCCGGCCGCGCGGCCCTGCGAGATGCCGCGTGCGAGCACCTGCAGGTTGTCGGGCCCCGGCGCGAGCGTGATCGCGATCGACGTGGCGAGAAACAGCATGAAGTTGGGCATCGTGACCTCGCTGCGTAGCGTGACCCGGGTGAACCGGGTGAACCGGGCAAGCCGGGGCGGTACCCCGGGGCGGACCGGCGTTCAGTGGCCGGAGAATTCGGTAACGGTATAGACGGGCAGGCCGGCGTTGCGCAGCAACGCGGAGCCGCCGAGATCGGGCAGGTCGATGATCGCCGCGCCTTCGACGACCACTGCGCCGAGCCGCTGCAGCAGGTTGCGCCCCGCCATCATCGTGCCGCCGGTCGCGATCAGGTCGTCCATGATGATCACGCGGTCGCCGGGGCGGCACGCATCTTCGTGGATCTCGACCGTCGCGCTGCCGTATTCGAGGTCGTACGATTCCGAACGGGTCTTGTACGGCAGCTTGCCGACCTTGCGGATCGGCACGAAGCCGACGCTCAGCTCGTACGCGACGATCGGCGCGATGATGAAGCCGCGCGCGTCGAGGCCCGCGACGTAATCGAGCTTCGCATCGACATAGCGTTCGACGAACAGGTCGACGAGGATGCGCAGCGCCTTCGGGCTCTGCAGCAGCGTCGTGATGTCGCGGAACTGCACGCCCGGCTGCGGCCAGTCGGGCACCGTGCGGATCTGGCTATGGATGAAGGCGACCGGATCGAGCGGTGCGCCCGACGACGAATGCGGCATGAAACTCTCCGAAAAAAACGGTGCGCGAAGATCGGGCACCGTTTCTGATCAATACGGGTCAGGTTGCGAATCGCGGCTCACGCAGCCGCGGCCGGCGGATCGCGCCGATGGCGCGACAACCGCTCCTCCGCGAGCGCGAGCGCCTCGGGCAGCCCGCGCAGCACCACGATGTCGCTCGCGCGCAGCTTGGTTTGCGGATCGGGTTCGACGCCGCGAATGCCGTGCCGGCGGATCGCGGTGACTTCCAGCCCGAGCGCGTACAGCCCGAGTTCTTCCAGCGAACGCCCGACCGCGTCCGCGCGCGCATCGACCGGCACCGATTGTAGCCGCACCTGCTCGTGATCGTCGTCGTCCGCATCGTCCGCGCCGCGGAAATAGCCGCGCAGCAGGCTGTAGCGCTCGTCGCGCATCTCCTCGACGCGCCGCACGACCTTGCGCATCGGTACGCCGACCAGCACCAGCGTATGCGACGCGAGCATCAGGCTGCCTTCGACGATCTCCGGAATCACCTCGGTCGCGCCGGCTGCGAGCAGCTTCTCCAGATCGGCATCGTCGACCGTGCGCACGATCGCCGGCAGCGTCGGCTCGAGCTCGTGCACGTGGTGCAGCACGCGCAGCGCGGACGGCGTGTTCGCGTAGGTGATCGCGACGGCCGCCGCACGGTGGATACCGGCCGCGAGCAGCGACTCGCGGCGCGCCGCGTCGCCGAACACGACCGATTCGCCGGCCGTCGCGGCCGCGCTGACGCGATCGGGATCGAGGTCGAGCGCGACGTACGAAATGCCTTCCTGCTCGAGCATGCGCGCCAGGTTCTGGCCCGCGCGGCCATAGCCGCAGATGATCACGTGGCCGCGCTGCTTGAGGCTTTGCGTCGCGATCCGCGTCATCTGCAGCGATTGCTGCATCCACTCCGTCGACGACAGCCGCATCACGATGCGGTCGGCGTTCTGGATCAGGAATGGCGCGGCGAGCATCGACAGCAGCATCGATGCGAGGATCGCCTGCAGCAGCGTCGAATCGACGAGATGCCGGTCGAGGATCAGGTTCAGCAGCACGAAGCCGAATTCGCCGGCCTGCGCGAGGCCGATCCCCGTGCGCATCGCCACGCCCGGCGTCGCGCCGAACAGCCGTGCGAGCCCCGCGATCATCGTCGCCTTGAACAGGATCTGCCCGACGAAAAAGCCGAGCACGATCAACGGATGCTCCCAGATCACGCGCGGATCGAGCAGCATCCCCGTCGTCACGAAGAACAGGCCGAGCAGCACATCGCGGAACGGCTTGATGTCCTCTTCCACCTGATGGCGGAACGGCGTCTCGGAAATGAGCATCCCCGCGATGAACGCGCCGAGCGCGAGCGACAGGCCGAAGCGGTCGGTGACGAACGCGGCGCCGAGCGTGACGAGCAGCAGGTTCAGCACGAACAGCTCCTGCGAGCGGCGCCGCGCGACGACGTTGAGCCAGCGCGTCATGAAACGCTGGCCGATGACCAGCAGCAGCGTGAGCGCGATCACGATCTTGAGCGCCGCGAAACCGAGCGTGATCGCGAGATCCTTCGACGATTCGGCGCCGAACGCGGCGATCACGATCAGCAGCGGCACGACCGCGAGATCCTGGAACAGCAGCACGCCGAAGATGTTGCGGCCGTGCTCCGTCTCGATCTCGAGCCGCTCGGCGAGCATCTTCGACACGATCGCCGTCGACGACATCGCGAGCGCGCCGCCGAGCGCGATGCTGCCCTGCCACGTGATGTGCACCCAGCGCTCGAACAGCACGCCGAGCACGAGCGCGAGCACGAGGGTCGCGACGACCTGCAGCAGGCCGAGCCCGAACACGAGCCGCTGCATCGCCCTCAGCTTCGCGAGCGAGAATTCGAGGCCGATCGAAAACATCAGGAACACCACGCCGAATTCCGCGAGGTGCTCGGCCCGTTCGAGATCTGCCGCGACGCCAAATGCGTGCGGGCCGACCAGGATGCCGACGGTCAGGTAGCCGAGCATCGGCGGCAGGTTCAGCGAGCGGAATACGACGACGCCCACCACCGAGGCCAGCAGCAGCAGCAGGGTCATTTCGAGCGGGGAAATCACAGGCGAAGCGTCCTCGTTCGTCGGGGCCACGGCAATGCGGGCGCGGGTGGTGGCGGTGGGCAGGCGACATCGGACGAGTCCGAAGGCGCGGCGCGGCGAACAAACGCCTTTGCTATACTCCGCGCATGATAGCGAAAATCAATGATGATCGGGCGCTCGCGCTCGCCCGCGACGTGCTCGACATCGAGGCGGACGCCGTGCGCGCGCTGCGCGACCAGCTCGACGGCGGCTTCGTCCAGGCCGTTGCGCTGCTGCTCGGCTGCCGCGGCCGCGTCGTGGTCTCCGGGATCGGCAAATCGGGGCATATCGCCCGCAAGATCGCGGCCACGCTGGCCAGCACCGGTACACCGGCCTTCTTCGTCCACCCTGCCGAGGCCAGCCACGGCGACCTCGGGATGGTCACCTCCGACGACGTCTTCATCGGCATCTCCTATTCCGGCGAATCGGAAGAGCTCGTCGCGATCCTGCCGCTCGTGAAGCGGATCGGCGCGAAGTTGATCGCGATCACGGGCCGCGCGGGGTCGAGCCTCGGCACGCTCGCCGACGTGAACCTGAACGCCGCGGTGTCGAAGGAAGCGTGCCCGCTGAACCTCGCGCCCACCGCGAGCACGACCGCCGCGCTCGCGCTCGGCGACGCGCTCGCCGTCGCCGTGCTCGACGCGCGCGGCTTCGGCTCGGAAGATTTCGCGCGCTCGCACCCGGGCGGCGCGCTCGGCCGGCGCCTGCTCACCTACGTGCGCGACGTGATGCGCTCGGGCGACGACGTCCCGTCCGTCGGGCTGAATGCAACGCTGTCGGACGCGCTGTTCCAGATCACCGCGAAGCGCCTCGGCATGACGGCCGTGGTCGACGCCGACGGCAAGGTCGTCGGCATCTTCACGGACGGCGACCTGCGCCGCGTGCTCGCGCGCGACGGCGACTTCCGCTCGCTGCCGATCACCGAAGTCATGACGCGCGACCCGCGCACGATCGCGCCGGATCACTTGGCGGTCGAGGCCGTGGAACTGATGGAGCGCCACCGGATCAACCAGATGCTGGTCGTCGATGCCGACGGCGCGCTGATCGGCGCGCTGAACATGCACGACCTGTTTTCGAAGAAGGTGATCTGATGAGCGCAGCGCTGACTGCGGCCGAACGCGCGAGCCGCGTGAAGCTGATGATTTTCGACGTCGACGGCGTACTGACCGACGGCGGCCTGTTGTTTACAGCGGCCGGCGACGCGATGAAGTCGTTCAATTCGCTCGACGGCCACGGCGTGAAGCTGCTCGGCGAAGCCGGCATCGCGACCGCGATCATCACGGGCCGCCGCTCGGACATCGTCGCGGCGCGCGCGAAGGAAATGAAGATCGCGCACCTGTTCCAGGGCGTCGAGAACAAGCTCGCCGTGTTCGCCGACCTGATCGCGTCGCTCGGCCTGACGGCCGACGCCTGCGGCTACATGGGCGACGACTGGCCCGACCTGCCGGTCATGCTGCGCTGCGGCTTCGCAGCGGCCCCCGCGAACGCGCACCCCGAGGTGATCGCCCGTGCGCACTGGGTCGCCGAAGCCCGCGGCGGCCACGGCGCCGTGCGCGAGGTCTGCGATGCGATCCTGCGCGCGCAGCGCCGCTACGACGCGCTGCTCGCCGCCGCCTGCGGAGCCTGACCGATGAGCACGCATTTCCGCTGGACCCAGATGCTGCCGCTCGCCGCGGTCGCCGCGCTCGCGGGCGTCACCTGGTGGCTGCTGCAGGCCACGCTGCCGCCGCCCGGCGAGGGCGCCGCGCAGCCGAAGCGCCATACGCCCGACTACTTCGCGGACAACTTCTCGGTCACCGAGCTCGACCAGTCCGGCACGACCCAGTACCGGCTGACGGCCGCGAAGCTGGTCCATTACGAAGACACCGAAAGCAGCGACCTGACCGATCCGGCCATGCGCGCGTTCCAGCCCGGCAAGCCCGTCGTGACGACCACCGCGAAGCGCGGCACCGTCAACGGCGACGTGTCGATCGTCGATTTGTACGACGATGCGCGCATCCTGCGCGCGGCCGGCGGCGGCGATCCGCAGATGCAGGCCGATTCCCAGCATTTCCGGATCTTCGTCAATGACGATGTGATCCAGACCGAAAAGCCGGTTAAACTTCAGCGCGGCCTGTCGCTCGTCAACGCGACCGACGGCATGAAGTACAACAACGTCACCCGGGTCATCGAGCTTTACGGCAACGTGCGCGGCACGATCGCCGCGGCGGACACGTCCGGCGGCTCGAAAGGTCAACCCAAGTGACGCATCCCTCACGTGACTGCATGAACGAACCGTTCCCTCGACAGATTTCCGGCGGCGCTGCGCGCGCCGTCCGCGCCGCGCTCGCCGCGACGCTCGTGGCGCTCCCGCTCATCGGGCTGGCGCCGCTCGCCCATGCCGAGAAGGCCGACCAGAACAAGCCGATCAACGTCGAGGCCGACAACCTGACCTACGACGATCTGAAGCAGGTCACGGTCGCGACCGGCAACGTCGTGATCACGAAGGGCACGATCATCATCAAGGGCGATCGCGTCGAAGTGCGCCAGGACCCGGAAGGCTACCAGTACGCCACCTCGTTCGGCAGCGGCAAGAAGCACGCGACGTTCCGCCAGAAGCGCGAAGGCCTCGACGAATACATCGACGGCGACGCCGAGCGCATCGACTACGACGGCAAGCAGGACCTGACCACGCTGACCACCGCCGCGACCGTGCGCCGCCTGCAGGGCACGTCGACCGTCGCCGATACCGTGCACGGCAGCGTGATCACGTATGACGGCCAGCGCGACTTCTACACCGCGAAGGGCGGCAAGGACGTCGCGGCGCCGGGCAACCCGAACGGCCGCGTGCGTGCGATGCTGTCGCCGAAGAACGGCGGCCCCGCGCCGCTGAACGGGGCGCCGGCCAAGCTGTCGCCGTCGACCACGATCCAGGGAGCGCCCGGCCAATGAACGCGCTCCCGAACCGCCAGCCGGCCGGCACCACGAGCTCGCTCGTCGTCCGCAACCTGAAGAAGCGCTACGGCTCGCGCACGGTCGTCAAGGACGTGTCGCTCGACGTGAAGAGCGGCGAGGTCGTCGGCCTGCTCGGCCCGAACGGCGCCGGCAAGACCACGTCGTTCTACATGATCGTCGGCCTCGTGCCGACGGATGCGGGCGAGATCTCGCTGAACGGCAGCTCGATCGGCCTGCTGCCGATCCACAAGCGCGCGTCGCTCGGCCTGTCGTACCTGCCGCAAGAGGCGTCCGTGTTCCGCAAGCTGACCGTCGAGGAGAACATCCGCGCGGTGCTCGAGCTGCAGCACGGCGAAGACGGCAAGCGGCTGTCGAAGGACGCGATCTCGTCGCGCACCGAAGCGCTGCTCGACGAGCTGCAGATCGGCCATCTGCGCGAGAACCCCGCGCTGTCGCTGTCGGGCGGCGAACGGCGCCGCGTCGAAATCGCGCGCGCGCTCGCGACCAACCCGAGCTTCATCCTGCTCGACGAACCGTTCGCCGGCGTCGACCCGATCGCGGTGCTCGAGATCCAGAAGATCGTCAAGTTCCTGAAGCAGCGCAACATCGGCGTGCTGATCACGGACCACAACGTCCGCGAAACGCTCGGCATCTGCGACCACGCGTACATCATCAGCGACGGTTCGGTGCTGGCCGCCGGCGCGCCGAGCGAAATCATCGAAAACGAAAGCGTGCGCCGCGTGTACCTCGGCGAACACTTCCGCATGTAACTTTCTCCTCGTGGCTGGCTGCACCCCGCCCGGCATCGCCGCGCGGAGCCGCGCCCCGCTTGCATCCACGCCCGCGGCCATGCCCGCGGCCAGGCGGCGCGCCGCGCGTAATCGCGGATGGCTCAATGCGCCTGGGTCGTGGCAAACTGCCGGTATGACTCCCTCCTTGCCATGAAAGCCAGCCTCCAACTTCGCCTGTCGCAACATCTGGCGCTGACGCCGCAGCTGCAGCAGTCGATCCGGCTCCTGCAGTTGTCGACGCTCGAATTGCAGCAGGAAGTCGCGATGGCCGTCGCGCAAAACCCGCTGCTCGAGAACGACGACGAATGGATCGCGAGCCCGCTGCGCGTCGCGGCGGACGGATCGCTGATCGCGCAGACGCCGCCCGCACAGAACACCGAGCCCGCCGCGACGAACGGCAGCGGCACGTCCAGCGATCGCGCGGAGCGCGACGAGCCGGCCGGCGCCGACGAATACGACGGTTACGGGTCCAGCGACGGCAACGACGGCCCGCAGTGGAACCTCGACGAATACGGCCGCTCGGGCGGCGCGTCCGACGACGACGACCTGCCGCCGCTGCAGGTGCAGGAAGCCGCGACGTCGCTGCGCGACCACCTGTCCGCGCAGTTGCGCGTCACGCAGGCCGGCCCGCGCGATCGCGCGCTCGTGATGTTCCTGATCGAATCGCTCGACGACGACGGCTACCTGACCGCCACGCTCGACGAAGTGCTCGCCGACCTGCCGCCCGAACTGGAAATCGACTGCGACGAACTGAACGCGGCGCTCGCGTTGCTGCACAGCTTCGACCCGGCCGGCGTCGGCGCGCGCTCGGCCTCCGAATGCCTGAAGCTGCAGTTGCTGCGTCTCGATCCGTCCCCGACGCGCACGCTCGCGCTCGACATCGTGTCGCAGCATCTCGAACTGCTCGCCGCCCGCGACTTCACACGGTTGCGCAAGCACCTGAAGGCGAGCGACGACGCGCTGCGCGACGCGCACGCGCTGATCCGCTCGCTCGAGCCGTTCCCCGGCGCCGCATACGGCAAGGCCGAGGCCGACTACGTCGTGCCCGACATCATCGTGAAGAAGGCCGGCCAGGGATGGCTCGCGGAGCTCAATCCGGAGGTCGTGCCGCGCCTGCGGATCAACAACCTGTACGCGAACATCCTGCGCAACAGCCGTGGCGATCCGTCGGCCGGATCGCTGAAGCAGCAGCTTCAGGAAGCGCGCTGGCTGATCAAAAACATCCAGCAGCGTTTCGACACGATCCTGCGTGTCGCGCAGGCTATTGTCGAGCGTCAGAAGAATTTCTTTGCGCACGGTGAAATTGCTATGCGCCCCTTGGTTTTGCGGGAAATAGCTGATACGCTGGGCCTACACGAGTCGACTGTCAGCCGTGTGACAACCGGGAAGTACATGCTGACCCCGTTCGGGACGCTCGAATTTAAGTACTTCTTCGGATCTCACGTTTCGACCGACACCGGTGGCGCCGCCTCGTCGACCGCCATCCGAGCCCTCATCAAGCAACTGATAGGAGCTGAAGACCCAAAATCGCCACTTTCGGACAGCCGCATTGCCGAGCTGCTGGCAGAACAGGGTTTCGTGGTCGCGCGCCGCACGGTTGCGAAATATCGCGAAGCCCTCAAGATCCCGGCAGTGAATCTGCGCAAGTCTCTTTAAGCCTGCTGCCTGCCCGGCGGCAGGCGTGTTCCGGCCACCGCGCACACGGGGAACAGGCCGGGCGACCTGTCCGCGATACGCCGCCTCGTGCGGCACGGGCAAGTCGACCGGAGCGCCGCCTCGATGCGGCCGGGTGGTCACTCGCTTGGAGAAGCACTATGAACCTGAAGATCAGTGGACATCATCTCGAAGTCACGCCTGCAATTCGCGAATACGTGATCACCAAGCTGGACCGGGTGCTACGGCATAGCGATCAGGTGATCGATGGCACTGTGATCCTCTCGGTCGACAACCACAAGGAAAAGGACAAGCAGCAGCGCGCGGAAATCAATCTGCACCTGAAGGGCAAGGACATCTTCGTCGAAAGCGCGAACGGCAACCTGTACGCCGCGATCGATCTGCTGATCGACAAGCTGGATCGCCAGGTCGTCAAGCACATGGAGCGCCTGCAAACGCACGCGCACGACCCGATCAAGCTGCAGCCGTCGATCGACCAGATCGAACTGCCGCCGCAATAACCGTCACTGCAACACGCACGCCGCCCGGTTCGCCGGGCGTTTTTTTTGCGACTCCGCGCGAAGGTGCAACCGGTCGGTCCGTGCTGCGCCACGCACGCGGCTGTGCTCTATAATGTTCCGGTTATCGCCGGGGGGTGTTGGATGCGGTAGCGGCGTTGCAGGTTGCCATGCCACATACCTTGATATCGCCGAACATGGAAAATCAGTCCGCCGCCGCAAGGAGACCCCAGGCCGCCCAATCGCCTGCCAACATGAATCGCCTAGCCAAAATCCTGCCCATAGAGAACGTCGTCATCGACCTCTCGGTCACCAGCAAGAAACGCGTCTTCGAACAAGCCGGGCTGATGTTCGAGAATCAGAACGGCATCGGCCGCAGCACCGTCACGGACAACCTGTTCGCACGCGAGCGCCTCGGTTCGACCGGGCTCGGCGAAGGTGTCGCGATTCCGCACGGCCGCATCAAGGGCCTCAAGCACCCGCTCGCCGCGTTCGTCCGCCTCGCCGATGCGATCCCGTTCGAAGCGCCCGACGGCCAGCCGGTCGGCCTTCTGATCTTCCTGCTCGTCCCCGAGCAAGCTACCCAGCAGCACCTCGAGATCCTGTCGGAAATCGCGCAACTGCTGTCCGATCGCGACGCACGCGAGCGTCTGCACAACGAAACGGATATCGCCGAGTTGCATCGCCTGCTCACTCAGTGGCAACCTTGAGTTGTTCCGGGCGGAATATTTCCCCGTACCAGGCGGCACGCGCCGCCGTCCAGGGCCGCCCGGCGCCGGCCCGGCATGGCGACGTCCGTCGCCGCGCGCCCGCACCGGCCCATTGGAGTGACGAGAGTCATGGATACGTCCAGCATCAACGCCCAGAGCATCTTCGACGACAACGCAGCCACGCTGAAACTGAGCTGGCTGACGGGGCATGAAGGCTGGGAACGCGGCTTTTCGGCCGACACGGTCGGCAACGCAACGTCGAGCGCCGACCTCGTCGGCCACCTGAACCTGATCCATCCGAACCGGATCCAGGTGCTCGGCGAAGCCGAAATCGACTACTACCAGCGACAGACCGACGAAGACCGCTCGCGCCACATGGCCGAGCTGATCGCGCTCGAACCGCCGTTCCTCGTCGTCGCCGGTGGCGCCGCTGCGCCGCCCGAACTGGTGCTGCGCTGCACGCGCTCGTCCACGCCGCTGTTCACGACGCCGATGTCGGCGGCCGCGGTGATCGACAGCCTGCGGCTCTACATGTCGCGCATCCTCGCGCCGCGCGCGACGCTGCACGGCGTGTTCCTCGACATCCTCGGGATGGGCGTGCTGCTGACCGGCGATTCGGGCCTCGGCAAGAGCGAGCTCGGCCTCGAGCTGATCAGCCGCGGACACGGCCTCGTCGCCGACGACGCGGTCGACTTCGTCCGTCTTGGCCCCGATTTCGTCGAAGGGCGCTGCCCGCCGCTGCTGCAGAATCTGCTCGAAGTGCGTGGCCTCGGCCTGCTCGACATCAAGACGATCTTCGGTGAAACCGCGGTGCGACGGAAAATGAAGCTGAAGCTGATCGTCCAGCTCGTGCGGCGCCCCGACGGCGAATTCCAGCGCCTGCCGCTCGAAAGTCAGACCGTCGACGTGCTCGGTTTGCCGATCAGCAAGGTCACGATCCAGGTCGCGGCCGGCCGCAACCTCGCGGTGCTCGTCGAGGCGGCCGTCCGGAACACGATCCTGCAGTTGCGCGGAATCGACACGTTGCGCGATTTCATGGATCGACAACGACTCGCGATGCAGGATCCCGACAGTCAGTTCCCCGGCAAACTGGTGTAACCCGCACGCGCCCGGCCGCGCAACGCCGACGCGTCGAGCCGGTGCTATGATGAAACGTCAGGATTCTCCGTTCCCATGCGCATCGTCCTCATTACCGGCATCTCCGGCTCAGGCAAGTCCGTCGCGCTGAACGCGCTCGAAGACGCAGGCTATTACTGCGTCGACAACCTGCCGCCGCACGTGCTCCCCGAACTCGCCCGCTACCTCGCCCAGGACGGCCAGCGCCGGCTTGCGGTCGCGATCGACGCGCGCTCCAGCGCGTCGCTCGATGAAATGCCCGGCCTGATCCGCGAGCTGTCCCGCGAGCACGACGTGCGCGTGCTGTTCCTCAACGCGAGCACCCAGGCGCTGATCCAGCGCTTCTCCGAAACGCGCCGCCGCCATCCGTTGTCCGGCTCGCGGTCGCACGATGCGGACGTCGGCTTGCTGTCGTCGCTCGAGGAAGCGATCGAGCGCGAGCGCGAGCTCGTCGCGCCGCTCGCCGAATTCGGCCACCAGATCGATACCAGCACGCTGCGCGCGAACGCGCTGCGCACCTGGGTCAAGCGCTTCATCGAGCAGAAGAACAACGACCTGATGGTGATGTTCGAATCGTTCGGCTTCAAGCGCGGCGTGCCGCTCGACGCCGACCTGATGTTCGACGTGCGCGCGTTGCCGAACCCGTACTACGACCACCAGTTGCGCCCGCTCACCGGGCTCGACCAGCCGGTCATCGCCTTTCTCGACGCACTGCCGATCGTCCATCAGATGATCGACGACATCCATGCGTTCCTGATGAAATGGCTACCGCACTTCCGCGATGACAACCGCAGCTACCTGACCGTCGCCATCGGCTGCACGGGCGGCCAGCATCGCTCGGTGTTCATCGCGGAAACGCTCGCCGCGCGCCTCGCGCGCGACGCGAACGTGATCGTGCGGCATCGTGACGCGCCAGTGGATGTCGACGCGTCGTCGCGGCTCGTCTCCGAGGTCGATCGACCCTAGCGACACCCGCCCCCACGCCCGCGCGCCATGTCCTCCCTCTCGACCACCCTGATCGACCTGCCGCTGTTTCCGCTGCACACGGTGCTGTTTCCGGGAGGGCTGCTCCCGCTCAAGGTGTTCGAGGCGCGCTATCTCGACATGTCGCGCGCATGCCTGCGCGACGATGCGCCGTTCGGCGTGTGCCTGCTCAAGAGCGGGCCCGAAGTCGCGCAGGACGGCGCGGTGTCGGTGCCCGAAACCATCGGCTGCATGGCGCGCATCACCGAGTGCGATACCGGCGAGTTCGGGATGCTGTATCTGCAGGCGGTCGGCACGCAGCGTTTCGAGCTGCTGTCGTATCGCGTCGAAAGCAACGGGCTGCTGGTCGGCATCGCGGAGCCGCTGCCCGACGACATCCCGCTCGAAGGCGAACAGGCGCTCGCGCAGTTCGGCTCGTGCGCCGAGGTGCTCGAGCGCATCATCGACGCGCTGAAGAAGTCCGATCCGGAGAAAATGCCGTTCGGCGAACCGTTCCGCCTCGACGATCCGAGCTGGGTATCGAATCGCCTCGCGGAACTGCTGCCGCTCGACCTGCGCGCGCGGCAGAAGCTGATGGAGTTTCCGGACGTCGGCGCGCGCATCGACGCCGTGCACCACGTGCTCGACCGGCACGGCTGGCTGTAACGCCGCAGGCTCCGTCGCGCAGCGCACCTGCCCGGCGCACGCCTGCCTGCGCGACGGCACAGCCGCGGCAGTCAGGCGCCTTCCCGAACGCGGCCCGCGCCGCGCCCTACGCCGTTCGTTACAGCAGCGGCCCGCTCAGCGCATCGAGCAGCTTGCGCACCGGCGCCGGCACGCCGTACGCGTCGAGCCGGCTCAGCGGCACCCATGCGGTGTCCGCGTCCCGCGCCGGCGACGGTAGGCCCTTGCCCTCCGTCAGATCGCTCAGCCGCGGCTCGATTTCGAGCCGGAAATGCGTGAACGTGTGCGTGAGCGGCGCGAGCGGCACCGTGCCGCCGCCGCCGAAGCCGCGCGCGAGATCCGCGAGCGCGGCATCGCCGTCCGCTTGCGGCAGGCTCCACAGTCCGCCCCAGATGCCGGTCGGCGGCCGGCGCTCGAGCAGCACGGCGTCGCCGTCGCGCAGCACGAGCATCCAGGTCTTGCGCGTCGGCACGGCCTTCTTCGGCCGCGCGGCCGGCAGTTCGCGCTGACGGCCGGTCGATTGCGCGACGCAGTCGCCCGCGAACGGGCAGCGGGCGCAGTCGGGTTTGCCGCGCACGCACAGCGTCGCGCCCAGATCCATCAGCCCCTGCGTATACGCGCTCACGTCGGCCGCGTTCGCGGCGTCGGGCAGCAGCGATTCGGCGAGCGCCCACATGTCGTTCTCGACGCGCTTCTCGCCCGGAAAGCCCTCGACGCCGAATACCCGCGCGAGCACGCGCTTCACGTTGCCGTCGAGGATCGTCGCGCGCGCGCCGTACGCAAACGACGCGATCGCGGCGGCCGTCGAGCGACCGATGCCCGGCAGTTCGGCCAATGCGTCGGGGGTCGCCGGAAACGCGCCGCCGTGCTCGGCGACGACGACCTGCGCGCAGCGGTGCAGGTTGCGCGCGCGCGAGTAGTAGCCGAGCCCGGCCCACAGCGCCATCACGTCGTCGCTCGGCGCGGCCGCGAGCGCGGCGACGTCGGGGTAGCGGTCGAGAAAACGCGTGTAATACGGAATGACGGTCGATACCTGCGTCTGCTGCAGCATGATTTCCGACAGCCAGATCCGGTACGGATCGCGGGTGTTCTGCCATGGCAGATCATGGCGGCCATGCTCGCGCTGCCACGCGACGAGACGCGTGGCGAACGTGCGGTGCAGCGGCGTGACGGGGAACGGAGCGGGGGTGATGCGGGGCGGCTTCAAGTTTGTCTGATGGCGGAAAAGGGTTTCAACGCTGGCACGTCGGGCAGAAATAGGTCGATCGCTGGCCCTGCACGATCTGGCGGATCGATGTGCCGCATACGCGGCACGGCTGGCCGGCGCGATCGTAGACGAAGCAGTCGAGCTGGAAGTAGCCGCTTTCGCCGTTGCTGCCGACGAAATCGCGCAACGTGCTGCCGCCGCGCTCGATCGCGTCGGCGAGCGTCGCGCGTACCGCATCGGCCAGCCGCTCGTAGCGCGGCAGCGACACCTTGCCGGCGGCCGTCGTCGGCCGGATGCCGGCGCGAAACAGGCTCTCCGACGCGTAGATGTTGCCGACGCCGACAACCATGTCGCCCGCGAGCAGCGCCTGCTTGACCGATACCGTGCGGCCGCGTGTACGCGCATGCAGCAACGCGCCGGTGAACGCCGGCGAGAACGGCTCGACGCCGAGGCTCGCGAGTAGCGGATGCGCATGCACGTCGCCTGCGTCGCGCGGATGCCAGAGTACGGCGCCGAAGCGGCGGGGATCGCGGAACCGCAGCACGAATTCGTCGAAGATCCAGTCGATGTGGTCGTGCTTCGCCGCGACCGGCACGCCAGTTGCGGGCAGCACGCGCAGCGTGCCGGTCATCCCGAGATGGACGATGAACCAGCCTGCATCGACCTCGAACAGCAGGTACTTGCCGCGGCGCTCGACGGCGAGCACCTCGCGCGCGCGCAACTGTTCGGCGAGCCCCGCCGGCACGGGCCAGCGCAACATCGCGGTACGGACGTCGACACGCTCGACGCGGCGGCCCGCGACAAAGGGCTCGATACCCCGGCGCGTGACTTCGACTTCTGGCAACTCTGGCATGTTTTGCGGGTCTGAGGCTACGGTCTGTTTACATAGGAACGCGAGCGCTGCCACGAGAACGGCCGCGCTCGCGGCGCCCCCGAACGAGACGCGGGAATGCCCGAAATCGCCCGCCCGGCAGCACGCGAGACGGGCGATTTCGGGCATTCGCATGGGGATTCCACAGGTAAGCGGACCCTATCACGATCGTGCGTGTATTGTAGCGAGCGCGTTACAATCGGTTGAAACATCGAACGGATTTCCATGACCCTGCCCTCGAAGCTGCTTCAGAAGCGCCCCGCCGCCGTGCGCGGCGCGCGCGCCTTCCCGGTCCGCCGTGCAATCGGTGCCGCGCTGCTTGCCGCCTGGACCCTCACCGCCTTTCCGGCCCACGCGCAGGATCCGGCCTCGGACGACGCGGAGCCGCAGGGCGCGTTCGAGCATGTGATGCCGGACGAGCAGAAGAATCTCCCCGGCGTGCCGCTGACGAGCCAGATCGTCTACCAGGTGCTCGCCGCCGAGGTCGCGCTCCAGCGCAACCAGCCGGCACCGGCCTACCAGACCTACCTCGCGCTTGCCCGCGACACGCGCGATCCGCGCATGGCGCAGCGCGCGACCGAAATCGCGCTCGGCGCGCAGAGCCCGGCCGACGCGCTGTCCGCCGCGAATCTGTGGCGCCAGTACGCACCGGATTCGAACCGCGCGTCGCAGGTCGACGCCGCGCTGCTGGTGCTCGCCGGCAAGCCGGCCGACGCGCAACCGATGCTCGCGCGCGAGCTGGCCCGCGCGACCGGCGACACGCGCGGCCCGGCGATCCTCGCGCTGCAGGCGCTGCTCGTGCGCGGCCCCGACCGCGTCGGCGGCCTCGCGGTGCTGAAGGACATGTTGAAGAACGACATGAATCGCCCCGAGGCGCAGCTCGCGATCGCGCGGCAGCAGCTCGCGGTCGACGACAAGGACGGCGCCGCGCAGTCGCTGAAGCAGGCGCTGCAGATTCGCCCCGATTACCTGCCGGCGGCGCTGATGCTGTCGCAAATGGGGCCGGCGGAACGCGCGGCGGGCATCGCGTCGTTCGAGAAGTATGTTCAGCAGAATCCGAAGTCGCGCGACGCACGGCTCGCGCTGTCGCAGCTCTATCTCGCCGACGATCGCCTCGACGACGCACAGAAGCAGTTCGAGACGATGCGCAAGCTCGACTCGAAGGATCCGACGCCGCTGATGGCGCTCGCGCTGATCAAGATCCAGCAGAAGAAGCTCGACGAGGCGACCGGCTACCTGAAGCAGTACGTGCAGCTCGGCGACAAGCAGCCGAATCTCGACGTCGGCCAAGGCTACATCTACCTCGCGCAGATCGCGATCGACCAGAACAACGACGCGCAGGCGTCGCAATGGCTCGACAAGGTCGACCAGACGAGCCAGCACTACCTGCCCGCGCAGATCACCCGCGCGCAACTGCTGCAGAAACAGGGCAAGACCGACGAGGCGCGCAAGGTGCTCGACAACCTGCCGATCACGGATCCGCGCGACGCGGCCGTGGTGGCGCGCACCGATGCGTCGATCCTGTTCACGGCGAAGCGCTATCCGGAAGCGGAGGCGCGGCTCGGGCAGGCCGTCCAGGACTTCCCGGACGATCCCGACCTGCGCTACGACTACGCGATGGCGGCCGAAAAGACGGGCCACTATGCGACGATGGAAAAGCAGTTGCGCGAGCTGATCCGTACGCAGCCCGACAACCCGCAGGCCTACAACGCGCTCGGCTATTCGCTCGCCGACCGCAACCAGCGCCTGCCCGAGGCCAGCAAGCTGATCGACAAGGCGATGGCGCTCGCGCCGAACGACGCCTACATCATGGACAGCCTCGGCTGGGTGAAGTACCGGATGGGCGACACGGCCGGCGCGACGAAGGTGCTGCAGCGTGCATATGAACTGCAGCCGAACGCCGAAATCGGCGCGCATCTCGGCGAGGTGCTTTGGAAGAGCGGCGCGCAGGAAGACGCGCGCAATGCGTGGCGTGCCGCGCAGAAGCTCGAGCCCGACAACGAAACGCTCGTGCAGACGCTGAAGCGCCTGCAGATCAACGGCCTCTGATGCGGATGTTCCCGATGTTTTCCCTGTCCTCCCGCGCGTGGCGCACGCTCGCCGCGGCCGGCGCGGCGCTCGCGCTCGCCGGCTGCGCGAGCACGCCGCCGTCGGCCGGCACGCCGGCGGGCGCCGCACTGCAGACGGCGGCGACGCATGCGTACCACGGCCGCTTCGCGGTGCGGTACGACGATCGTCTCGGCAACCCGCAGAACGTGTACGGCAACTTCGACTGGCAGGAACACGGCGACGACGTGTCGCTCGAACTGCGCAGCCCGCTCGGCCAGACGCTCGCGGTCGTGAAAGCGACGCCGCACGCGGCGTCGCTCGAATTGCCGAACCGTCCGACCCAATATGCGCCGGACGTCGGCGACCTGATGCAGAAGACGCTCGGCTTCGAGCTGCCGCTCGCGGGCCTGCGCTACTGGCTGCTGCCGACCGCCGCGCCCGCGACGCCCGCGGAAACCGTGCGCGACCCGGCCGACGGCACGCGCATCAAGCAGCTCCGCCAGGACGGCTGGACGATCGACTACCTCGCCTACGCGGATGCCCCGGCCACGGGCGTCAAACGCGTCAACCTCGTGCGCGCGACGCCGCCGCTCGACATCAAGCTCGTGCTCGATCAGTGAGCACGCGCGCCTAGCCCCCGATACCCGCATGACCGATTCGACCCGCTCGCTGCGCAACTGCCTGGCGCCCGCGAAACTCAACCTGTTCCTGCACATCACCGGTCGCCGCCCGAACGGCTATCACGATCTGCAGAGCGTATTCCAGCTGCTGAACTGGGGCGACACGCTGCACTTCACGCGGCGCGACGACGGCCGCGTCGCACGCGTCACCGACGTGCCCGGCGTGCCCGAGGAAAGCGATCTCGTCGTACGCGCGGCCAACCTGCTGAAAGCGCATACGGGCACCGCGCACGGCGTCGACATCGAGATCGACAAGATCCTGCCGATGGGCGCCGGTCTCGGCGGCGGCAGCTCCGACGCGGCGACGACGCTGCTCGCGCTGAACCGCCTGTGGCAACTCGATTT
Organism: Burkholderia sp. MSMB1459WGS; assembly: GCF_001534535.1. Lineage (NCBI taxonomy): Bacteria > Pseudomonadati > Pseudomonadota > Betaproteobacteria > Burkholderiales > Burkholderiaceae > Burkholderia > Burkholderia sp. MSMB1459WGS. Next base: position 112,588 of record NZ_LPMU01000034.1, on the reverse strand, counting down.
GCCGCGCGCCGAACTCCAGTCGCTCGCGGTCAAACTCGGCGCCGACGTCCCGTTTTTTATTTTTGGAAAAAATGCGTTCGCAGAGGGTATCGGAGAAGAATTAGCTGAGGTAGAATTGCCGACTCGCTGGTTCCTGGTTGTGACGCCACGCGTTCATGTCCCGACCGCTGAAATATTTTCAGATGAGTTGTTGACAAGAGATACGAAGCCCGTCACAATTGCTGACTTTCTTGCACAGCAAACCAGCGATGCGGGATGGCCAGATAGCTTCGGCCGGAACGATATGCAGGAAGTTGTAACAAGGAAGTACGCGGAAGTTGCGCAGGTGGTCAAATGGTTGTATGATGTGACCCCCGCGAGGATGACCGGCTCCGGAGCAAGCGTGTTTGCAGCGTTTCACAGCAAGCACGAGGCAGAAGCGGCGAAAGCCAGACTGCCCGCCAGTTGGAATGGCGCAGTTGCCGAGAGCCTGAACGAGCATCCGCTCTTCGCTTTCGCGTCATGAAGTTTTACTTTGCCGAACGGCCTACACGAGTTCGGTGAAGTTATCAGTTAAGTGTAGGGGAGTCGCCAAGTTGGTCAAGGCACCGGATTTTGATTCCGGCATGCGAGGGTTCGAGTCCTTCCTCCCCTGCCAAAAATTTTCCCGCATTTCCCGCCCAAGCCTGAAGCAGGTGCACGATGAGCAGCCACAGCCATGATGGCCTGATGGTCTTTACTGGCAACGCGAATCCCGCGCTCGCCCAGGAAGTCGTCAATATCCTTGGTATCCCCCTCGGCAAAGCGATGGTCAGCCGTTTCTCCGACGGCGAGATCCAGGTCGAGATCCAGGAAAACGTGCGCGGCAAGGACGTCTTCGTCCTGCAATCCACGTGCGCACCGACGAACGACAACCTGATGGAACTGATGATCATGGTCGATGCGCTCAAGCGCGCATCCGCCGGCCGGATCACTGCAGCCATCCCCTACTTCGGCTATGCGCGTCAGGATCGCCGCCCGCGTTCGGCGCGCGTCGCGATCTCGGCGAAGGTCATCGCGAACATGCTGGAAATCGCCGGCGTCGAGCGGATCATCACGATGGATCTGCACGCCGACCAGATTCAAGGCTTCTTCGACATTCCGGTCGACAACATCTACGCCACGCCGATCCTGCTGGGCGACCTGCGCAAGCAGAACTACTCGGATCTGCTCGTCGTGTCGCCGGACGTCGGCGGCGTGGTGCGTGCCCGGGCACTCGCGAAGCAGCTCAACTGCGATCTCGCGATCATCGACAAGCGTCGCCCGAAGGCGAACGTCGCCGAAGTGATGAACATCATCGGTGAAGTCGAAGGCCGCACCTGCGTGATCATGGACGACATGGTCGATACGGCCGGCACGCTCTGCAAGGCCGCGCAAGTGCTGAAGGACCGCGGTGCGAAACAGGTGTTCGCGTACGCGACGCACCCGGTGCTGTCGGGCGGCGCCGCAGATCGCATCGCCGCATCGGCACTCGACGAGCTGGTCGTGACCGACACGATTCCGCTGTCGGCCGAATCGCTGGCGTGCTCGAAGATCCGCTCGCTGACGAGCGCGAGCCTGCTGGCCGAAACGTTCTCGCGGATTCGCCGCGGCGATTCGGTGATGTCGCTGTTCGCGGAATCCTGATCGCGAAACGACGGAACAAAGTATGCGCGGAAAGCGAAGCGGCAACGCTTCGCTTTTTGCACAATCGGACGGGATAGACGAAACCCCGGCCGTTTCATCGGGGGCCGCTTGATGGCCCCGTTTCACTGCCTGGTCGCGGGCAGCCATTGGAGAATCACATGAAAGTCGTCGCTTTCGAGCGCCAACAGCAAGGTACGGGTGCGAGCCGCCGCCTGCGCAACGCCGGTAAGACCACGGGTATCGTCTACGGTGGCGAAGCCGCCCCGCAAAAGATCGAACTCGATCACAACGCCCTGTGGCACGCCCTGAAGAAGGAAGCCTTCCACTCGTCGATCCTCGACCTCGAAGTGGCCGGCCAGTCGCAACAGGTTCTGCTGCGCGATGTGCAATACCACCCGTTCAAGCAACTGGTGCTGCACGTGGACTTCCAGCGCGTCGACGCGAAGAAGAAGCTGCACACGAAGGTGCCGCTGCACTTCCTGAACGCTGAAGTCAGCCCGGCCGTGAAGCTGTCGAGCGCAGTCGTTTCGCACGTTGCGACGGAAATCGAAGTCGAGTGCCTGCCGGCTGCCCTGCCGGAATTCCTCGAAGTCGACCTGTCGAAGATCGAAGCCGGTCAATCGCTGCACGCGAAGGACATCGCGCTGCCGAAGGGCGTCGCGCTGGTCGCGCACGTCGACGCGGAAAACCCGGTCGTCGCATCGGCAACGATCCCGGCTGGCGCCGTGTCGGACGCAGCAGACGAAGGCGAAACGCCGGCTGCCTAAGCGGCCGCTCACGCGCCCAATCGATCCGTTTCACGAAACGGTCGACGCAACCCGCCGCGGCCTGCCCGGCGGGTTTTTCTTTTTCTGCGCCCAGGCGGCAGCGCCGCCTTCGAAACGTCATGATCAAACTGATCGTCGGCCTCGGCAATCCCGGGGCGGAATACACCGCGACACGCCACAACGCCGGCTTCTGGCTGATCGACCAGCTCGCCCGCGAAGCCGGCACGACGCTGCGCGACGAGCGCCGCTTCCACGGCTTCTATGCGAAAGCGCGCCTGCACGGCGAGGAAGTCCACCTGCTCGAGCCGCAAACCTACATGAACCGTTCCGGCCAATCGGTCGTCGCGCTCGCGCAATTCTTCAAGATCCTGCCCGACCAGATCCTCGTCGCGCACGACGAACTCGACCTGCCGCCCGGCACCGTGAAGCTGAAGCTCGGCGGCGGCAGCGGCGGCCACAACGGCCTGAAGGACATCTCCGCGCACCTGTCGTCGCAGCAGTACTGGCGGCTGCGGATCGGCATCGGCCATCCGCGCGACCTGATTCCGGAAAGTGCGCGCGCCGGCGCGAAGCCCGACGTTGCGAACTTCGTGCTGAAACCGCCGCGCCGCGAGGAACAGGACGTGATCGACGCATCGATCGAGCGCGCGCTCGCCGTGATGCCGATGGTCGTCAAGGGCGAACTCGATCGCGCGACGATGCAACTGCATCGCAACTGACGGCCCGTCGCACCGGCCCGGTGCATCGGCCGTTCGGCGCAACCGGGCGGCCTCGCTCGCCCCACCGCGGCGCGCACATGCGGTACTCTCGACGTTTTGCCCGACAGGAGCCATGCGGTGAGCCGTTACTGGAGCGACGTCGTTCAGCAACTCGTGCCTTACGTGCCGGGCGAACAGCCCGCACTCGCGCATCCCGTCAAGCTGAACACCAACGAGAATCCCTATCCGCCGTCGCCGCGCGTCGTCGCGGCGATCGCGCGCGAACTCGGCGACACCGGCGACACGCTGCGCCGCTATCCGGACCCGGTCGCGCGCGCGCTGCGCGAGACGGTCGCGGCCCATCACCGCATCGCGCCCGAGCAGGTGTTCGTCGGCAACGGCTCCGACGAGGTGCTCGCGCACGCGTTCCAGGCGTTGCTCAAGCACGACCGGCCGCTACGCTTTCCCGACATCACGTACAGCTTCTATCCGACCTACGCGCGCCTGTACGGCGTCGAGACCACGGTCGTGCCGCTCGCGGACGATTTCTCGATCCGCGTCGACGACTATCTCGACGACGCCGGCGGCGTACTGTTTCCGAATCCGAATGCGCCGACCGGGCGCGCGTTGCCGCTCGCTGACGTCGAGCGGATCGCGGCCGCGAATCCGTCGTCGGTCGTCGTGATCGACGAAGCGTACGTCGATTTCGGCGCGCAGTCGGCCATCACGCTGATCGACCGTCATCCGAACCTGCTCGTCGTGCATACGACGTCGAAGGCACGCTCGCTCGCGGGCATGCGCGTCGGCTTCGCGTTCGGCGATGCGGCGCTGATCGACGCGCTGAACCGCGTGAAGGACAGCTTCAACTCGTATCCGCTCGACCGGCTCGCGCAGGTGGCCGCGCAGGCCGCCTACGAGGACACCGATTATTTCCACGCCACCTGCCGGCGCGTGATCGACAGCCGGGCGCGGCTCACGCATGCGCTCGACGCACTCGGCTTCGAGATCGTGCCGTCGGCCGCGAATTTCGTGTTCGCGCGCCATCCCGCGCACGATGCGGGCACGATCGCGGCGAAGCTGAAGGAACGGGAAATTTTCGTGCGGCACTTCCGGCTGCCGCGAATCGACCAGCACCTGCGCATCACCGTCGGCACCGATGCCGAATGCGATGCGCTCGTCGCGGCGTTGCACGAGCTGCTGGCCTGACACGAAAGAACCGGCGCCGGGCGGCGCCGATCCGAAAGCGCGACGCGCGCGAGCCCATCGAGGCGCGCGCGTCAGCGCAGGATCACGATGCGTCGTCGCCCTTGGCGGCGATCAACGCGTGATACTTCTCCATCAATTGCGCGTGCGATTCGTCATGCTGCGGATCGCGCGGAATGCATTCGACCGGACACACCTGCTGGCACTGCGGTTCGTCGAAATGGCCGACGCACTCGGTGCACTTGTTCGGGTCGATCACGTAGATCTCCGGGCCCATCGAAATCGCGCCGTTCGGGCACTCGGGCTCGCACACGTCGCAATTGATGCACTCGTCGGTAATCATCAAAGACATACTGATCTCACTTCTTCAGGCCGCCGGCCGGCTTCGCAACGAAACCGGCCGGCGCCGCGTCACGCGGCAGGGCCTCCGATCGCGGCGACCTTCTCGGTCAGCCACTTCTCGACGGACGGGAACACGAACTTGCTGACATCGCCGCCCAATTGCGCGATTTCGCGCACGATCGTTCCCGAGATGAACTGGTACTGGTCGGACGGCGTCATGAACATCGTCTCGACGTCGGGCAGCAGATAGCGGTTCATGCCCGCCATCTGGAACTCGTATTCGAAATCGGACACGGCGCGCAGCCCGCGCACGATCACGCGCGCATTGTTGACGCGGACGAAATCCTTCAGGAGGCCGGTGAAACTCATCACCTTCACGTTCGGATAATGACCGAGCACCTCGTTCGCAATCGTCAGACGTTCTTCGAGCGAGAAAAACGGCTTTTTCGCGCGGCTGTCGGCGACACCCACCACCAGCGTATCAAAAATGCTCGACGCACGCCGCACGAGGTCTTCGTGCCCGCGCGTCAGCGGATCGAACGTACCGGGATACACGGCGACTACCATGTCGCTCCTCCTGTCATCACGCAAACGGGATGGCAGCCGTGCGATGCGCACGCCGCTGCCGAGATGGGCATGCGTCGCCTTTGCGGCGCGCCGCCTCGTATGGAACGCGCATTATTCATCATTTTCGCGCCGCAGCAAATGATAGTGAACCGCACCGGCCTTGCCGTGCTTCGCCACCTGCCAGCCCGAGAGCGCGTCGTGCGCGGCCGGATCGAGTTCCGCCCCCGTTTCGACGTACAGCGCGCCGCCGGCCGCAACGAGCGGCGCCGACAACGCGATCGCGCGCTCGAACGCGGCCAGGTCGTCGAACGGCGGATCGAGGAACACGACGTCGAACGCGCCCGGCGTGAGCCCGGCCGCGAGCCGCAGCGCGTCGGCCTCGGCGATCTCGACCGAGCGGGCGCCGAGCTTGTCCCTGATCGCACGAAGCTGCTGCGCGGCGCGCGGATGGCGCTCGACCATCACGACGCTCGCCGCGCCGCGCGACGCGGCCTCGAAGCCGAGCGCGCCGGTGCCCGCGAACAGGTCGAGGCAACGCCACCCGTCGAGATCCTGGCCGAGCCAGTTGAACAGCGTCTCGCGGACGCGATCGGGGGTCGGGCGCAGGCCGTCGAGATCAAGCACCGCGAGCGGCGTGCGTTTCCAGTCGCCGCCGATGATGCGGATCGTGTGCGGCTTGCCGCGGCCAGGGGTGGCCGCCGGGCGGCCGGAAGAGGAACGGGACATACGGGATATCGACAACGGAGGGACCGGGCGCGCGCAGGGGGCGCCGCCAAACAGGCGCACGTTACCACAGCGGCGACGCGCACTGGCGCGAGCGCCACGCCGCACTGATAAAATGCACGGTTTCGGCCGCCGTGCGCCGCGCCCGCGCGAACGCAGAACGGCCCGTCCGGCGCCCCCGCCCTCGGCGGCGGCCCGCCCTCTTCCCGACGCCAGACCATGTTCAGTTTCTTCAAACGATTCAAGAAAACGCAGGAGCCCGATCCGGCGGAATCGCAATCGGCCGACGCGCAGCAAGCGGACGAAGCGTCCGACGCCGACGCGCGCGCGACGCCGCCCGCGGCCGACGTGCCGCAGGCGCCCGCGCAACCGGCCGCGCCAGCCGTCGTGATGACGGTCACGCCGACCAACGACGGCCGCGACGAAGTCGTCGAGACGGTCGAGATCGTCCCGCCGCCGCAGCAGGACGCGTCCGCGAAGAAGTCGTGGCTCGCGCGCCTGAAAACAGGTCTCGCGAAGACGGGCTCGAACATCACCGGCGTCTTCGTCAACACGAAGATCGACGAGGATCTGTACGAGGAGCTCGAAACCGCGCTGCTGATGTCCGACGCGGGCGTCGACGCGACCGAATACCTGCTCGGCGCGCTGCGCGAGAAGGTGCGCGCGGGCCGGCTGACCGATCCGCAGCAGGTGAAGAATGCACTGCGCGACCTGCTCGTCGAGTTGCTGACGCCGCTCGAGAAATCGCTGATGCTCGGCCGCGCGCAGCCGCTCGTGATGATGATCGCCGGCGTGAACGGCGCGGGCAAGACGACCAGCATCGGCAAGCTCGCGAAGCATCTGCAGAGCTTCGACCAGTCGGTGCTGCTGGCCGCCGGCGACACGTTCCGCGCGGCCGCGCGCGAACAGCTCGCGGTCTGGGGCGAACGCAACAACGTGACGGTCGTGCAGCAGGAAAGCGGCGATCCGGCCGCGGTGATCTTCGACGCGGTCAGCGCCGCGCGCGCGCGCAAGATCGACGTGATGATGGCCGACACGGCCGGCCGCCTGCCGACGCAGCTCCATCTGATGGAAGAGCTGAAGAAGGTGAAGCGCGTGATCGCGAAGGCGCACGATGGCGCGCCGCACGAAGTGCTGCTGGTGATCGACGCGAACACCGGCCAGAACGCGCTCACGCAGGTGAAGGCATTCGACGACGCGCTGGGCCTCACCGGCCTGATCGTCACGAAGCTCGACGGCACCGCGAAGGGCGGGATTCTCGCGGCGATCGCGCGGCAACGCCCGGTGCCCGTCTACTTCATCGGCGTCGGCGAGAAGGTCGAGGACCTGCAGCCGTTCAGCGCGGCGGAATTCGCGGACGCGCTGCTCGGCTGAACGCCGCCGGCTCGCGTCGCACCTCGCACAGGGCGCCTTCGGGCGCCCTTTTTCATGCGCCACGGGCGCGCCGCGCTCATTCCGCGTCGGGTTGCACGCCGGGCTCGGCGGCCTTGAACGCATCGATCGTCGCCGCATGATCGACGATCCGCTGAATCGTCGGGAAACGCGTCGTGTCGATCGAGAAGCGGTTCGCGTTGAACACCTGCGGCACGAGGCATATGTCGGCGAGCGTCGGCGTGTCGCCGAAGCACAGCGTGCCGGTGCGCGGATCGTTCGCGAGACGCGTCTCGAGCGTTTCGAAGCCGGCCTCGATCCAGTGCCGGTACCACGCGTTCTTGGCGTCCTCGGGCACCTTCAGCGTGTGCTTCAGGTACTTGAGCACGCGCAGATTGTTGAGCGGGTGGATTTCGCATGCGATCTGCAGCGCCACCGCGCGCACGTACGCGCGATCGACCGGCTGCTTCGGCAGCAGCGCGGGCTCGGGATGGGTTTCGTCGAGATATTCGATGATCGCGAGCGACTGCTGCAGCGTCGCGTCGCCATCGATCAGCGTCGGCACGACCGCATCCGGATTCAGCGCGCGGTACGCGTCCTTCAGTTGCTCGCCGCCGTCGCGCAGCATGTGCACGGGTGCGTAGTCGAACGGCAACTGCTTGAGGTTCAGGGCAATCCGCACGCGGTACGACGCGGAACTGCGGAAATAGCTGTAGAGCTTCATGGGATGTCTCTCGTAGTCGTATTCGGCCGGCAACGGCATGGGCGCGGCGCAGCCGGTGCACGCGTCGCCGGGAACCAGAGTGTAGCGCGGCGCGATGCGCGGCCGCGCCCGTGCGATACTCGGGGCATTCCTGATCGCTTGCCGCGCGGCCCGATGCCGGCCGCCCGCCCCACGCCCCGATGACCGCTCCCCACGATCCCGCCGCCGCGCCGTTCCCTTGCGCCCGCTTCATCAAGGAAATCGGCCGCGGCCCGCACGGCGCACGCGCCCTGTCCGCCGAGGACACGTTCGAGCTCTATCGCGCGATGCTCGATGCGCGCGTGTCGGATGTCGAACTCGGCGCGATCCTGATCGCCTATCGGCTGAAGGGCGAATCCGCCGACGAACTGGCCGCGATGCTCGCCGCCGCGCAGGCATCGTTCGAGCCCGTGCACGTGCAGGACGCCGCGTTCCGGCCGGTGTCGATCCCGAGCTACAACGGCGCGCGCAAACAGCCGAACCTCGTACCGCTGCTCGCGCTGCTGCTCGCGCGCGAAGGCGTGCCGGTGCTGGTGCATGGAGTGGAATGCGATCCGGGCCGCGTGACGAGCGCCGAGATTTTCTCGGCGCTGTCGCTTGCGCCGTCGACGTCGCACGATGCGATCGAGGACACGCTCGCCGAACGCCGGGTCGCGTTCGCCCCGATCGACGTGCTGGCGCCGCGCATCGCGCACCTGCTGTCGATGCGCCGCGTGCTCGGCGTGCGCAATTCGACGCATACGCTCGTGAAGATCCTGCAGCCGTTCGCGCCGGCCGGGCTGCGGCTCGTCAACTACACGCATCCGCCGTACCGCGACAGCCTCGCGCAGTTGTTCCGCGACCATCCGGACGCCGCACTGGGCGGCGCGCTGCTCGCGCGCGGCACCGAAGGCGAAGCGGTGGCCGACACGCGCCGCCAGGTGCAGGTCGACTGGCTGCACGACGGCGTGTGCGACACGCTGATCGACGCCGAGCGTTCGTCGAGCGATGCACCGCCCGTCGCCCTACCCGAGTCGCGCGATGCGGCGACCACGGCCGCGTGGACGGACGCCGTGCTGCGCGGCGAGGTGCCGGTGCCCGACACGGTGGCGCGACAGGTCGCGACGATCGTCCGGATCGCCCGCGTCGCGCGCTGAGGGCGCCGCGGCGACCCGCCCGTTTATCCCGACATTTGACACGCGAGCGCATCCTGGCATAGAGTGGCCGTCATGCGTTCCTTTCCGAACACCCTCCGAGTTACCTCCGGCCGCCTAGCGCGGCCGCTATCGCTACGACTAGCCTAAGGCTGTCGTAGCGCCGTGTGCCGTCCGCACGGTCCTCCCAGCAGTTCCTCGCAGTACCCCTCTCGTAATTTTTACAACCCGAAGTCGTCAGCATTCGTCCGTCCATCCGTCGGCCGATTCGCGAAGATCATCCGCATCCGCGGCGCCATCGCGCGCCGGATGCGAGGCAGCGCCCACCGCCGCCCTGCCGCCCGTCTTCGCTCGCGACTTGAGACCCGAGGTCCAGAAGATGATGCGCAATCCGCAAGACAAGTACCGTCCGTTCGAGCCCGTCCGCCTCAATGGCCGCCGCTGGCCCGCCCGCACCATCGAGCGCGCGCCCGTATGGATGAGCACCGACCTGCGCGACGGCAACCAGTCGCTGATCGAGCCGATGAGCATCGAGCAGAAGCTCGAGTTCTTCGAAATGCTGGTCGCCATCGGGTTCAAGGAGATCGAAGTCGGCTTTCCGTCGGCGTCGCAAACCGACTTCGATTTCGTCCGCAAGCTGATCGACGACGAGCGGATTCCCGACGACGTGACCATCGAAGTGCTCGTGCAGTCGCGCGAGGACCTGATCGCGCGCACGTTCGAGGCGCTCGAAGGCGTGCCGCGCGCGATCGTGCACCTGTACAACGCCGTCTGCCCGTCGTTCCGCCGCATCGTGTTCGGGATGTCGAAGAACGACGTGAAGGCGCTCGCGATCGACGGCACGCGCATCATCAAGGAACACGCGGCCGCGCGCCCCGATACGCAGTGGACTTTCCAGTACTCGCCGGAAACCTTCAGCATGACCGAGCTGACGTTCGCGCGCGAGATCTGCGACGCGGTCGCGCAGACGTGGCGCCCGACCCGCGACCACAAGATGATCGTCAACCTGCCGGCCACCGTCGAGGCCGCGAGCCCGAACGTGTTCGCCGACCAGATCGAATGGATGGACCGCAACCTCGCGTATCGCGACAGCATCGTGCTGTCCGTGCATCCGCACAACGATCGCGGCACCGCGGTCGCGGCGGCCGAACTCGCGCTGCTCGCGGGCGCCGACCGCATCGAAGGCTGCCTGTTCGGCAACGGCGAGCGCACCGGCAACGTCGATCTCGTCACGCTCGCGTTGAACCTCTACACGCAAGGTATCGACCCGGGCCTCGATTTCTCCGACATCGACGCCGTGCGCCGCGTCGTCGAGCGCTGCAACCAGATCCCCGTGCATCCGCGCCATCCGTACGCGGGCGACCTCGTGTTCACCGCGTTCTCGGGCTCGCACCAGGACGCGATCCGCAAGGGCTTCGCGCAGCAGCACCCCGACGCGATGTGGGAGGTGCCGTACCTGCCGATCGACCCGGCCGATCTCGGCCGCAGCTATGACGCGGTGATCCGCGTGAACAGCCAGTCCGGCAAGGGCGGCGCGACGTTCCTGCTCGAACGCGGGATGGGCTTCACGCCGACCCGCCGCGTCCAGATCGAGTTCAGCCATGCGGTGCAGACGCTCGCCGATGCGTCGGGCGAGGAAGTGACGGGCGACGCGATCTGCGCGCTGTTCGCACGCGAATTCTTCGAGACCGACGGCCCGGCCGCGCGCCACGGCAACGGCGCGCGCTGGCAGAACCGCGAGATCGCGGCGGCGCCTGCCGCCGAGGCGACGCCCGACGACGCCGTGCGGCATTTCGCCGCGGCATTTGCGGCGGCCGCCGGCGTCGCGATCGACGTCGCATCGTGCGAATACACGCACGCCGCGGACGGCCGGATCGCGGTATCGATCGGCTGCCGGGTCGGCGGCGCGCCGCTGCGGCACGGTGTCGGCGTGCACGCCGACGCGGCGAGCGCAGCGCTCGATGCGGTCGTCAGCGCGATCAACCGCTCGGCATGGCACTGCGCGGACCGCCGCGCGGCAGCCTGACCGCTAGCTTCGATGCGGGGTTGAAACGTCAGCGAGCGGTGCGTGACCGCCCGTGCGCCGCGCGATCCGCGCCGCACGAGGCAGCAAAAAGCGGCTCAAAAGGCCGCTTCGGTCGACGGATGAAAAGGAGCGCCACCCGCGCTCACGCCTCGGTCGCGCACCGCGTCGCCTGCCACGCGAACAGGGACCAGCGGCCCTGGGCGTGCGTGTGGACGGACGTATAGGCAATCGGAAAGACGAGGCCGCCGTTGTTCGTTTCCATCTCGATCAACGCGCGCCCGGTGACGACGCAGGTCTCGTCGCCGACCGGCAGTACGTCCTGCGACTGGATTTCGATCTGGCGATAGCGGCGGCGGCCGGCGACGATGGCGTCGATGAACTGCTGCTTGGTTTCGCGTTTGCCGTTGGTGTGGACGAAAAACACCTTGTCCGACAACAGCGCGTCGAGCGCCTCGCCGTCGCCGTCCACCATCGCCCGGAACCGGTCGCGCTCAAGCGCGCGGATCGCATCGACCACCTTCGCCATCGCCTGACTCCTCGGCAACGCGCCCGCCTTGCACGGGCATACGGATCAGAAGTTGTACTGCAGGTAGAACTGGTGGAAATTTATACCAGGATTCGGCTCTTTGATACCCGCGTTAGACACATGTTCGAAACGGTAGCCGACCTGATATTGTTGCCGTTGCCCGAACTGCACGCCCACGCCGCCGGTCGGCGCGAACTGGAACGCGGTCGACAGCGAGAAATTGTCCGAGATCGTCGGGTGCGTCAGAAGCCGGACGCCGCCGCCCGCCTCGATGAACGGGCGAATCTCCCCGCTACTCTTGATGAAACGGAACATCGGCGTGACGCCGAACTCGCCAATACTGCCATGGACGTTGCCGCCCGTGTGCCAGTAGCCGGCGTGCCCTTCGACGACGAACGCGAAGTGCCAGCCGCCGATTTCCCACCAGTTCCAGCCCGGATCCCACACCACGCCGATATCGGCCTTGTCGATCCCGCGACGATCCGAAAACCCACCGCCCGCCTGGATCCCCCATCGATCCGCGAAAGCCGCACCCGATCCACCCAGAAGAGATGCTGCCAGCATTGCATGCAGCACCAGCCGGCTGCGGGGCCGGCGATTCTTCTTATTGTTCATCTGACACTCCAACTTTGTGGGTTGAATGGAGCCTGCCGCAACGGCCGGGCCCGAGCGAACTGAATGGTATGGTAAAGGACTTTTCGGATCGGCATCACGAAGCGAAATAGCTTGCTTCCAAAAAGACAAAAATCGAAATCGTCTACCGATTCCCATCGAAAACAATGGCTTACGGAACTTCGTGCCACGCCCCTTGTCGGAAGATAGACTATCAACTCGACTGATTCGATAGAAAATAGGGAACTCGGATGCCCCCGCCTGCTCTAAGGAATTAGCACTCGCCTTGCGGGAGTGCTAAGATGACTTCCGGAATCTCATCCGAGACCGGGGTTTGTCCCTGATTCCAAAGGAGTTTTTAGTGAGCAACGCCCTGACCCTCCCGAACACCCTGAGCCCGACGCCGGCCAAGGCCGAATCGGCAGGCTCGCTGGCGCTCGCAGCCCACTCGATGTTGCCCGGCCAGCTCGGCAACATCGACGCGTACATCCAGGCCGTCAACCGCATTCCGCTGCTGACCGCCGAGGAGGAACGCCGGTACGCAACCGAATTCCGCGAAGACAACAACCTCGACTCGGCGCGCCGCCTCGTGCTGTCGCACCTGCGTCTCGTCGTGTCGATCGCGCGCAACTATCTCGGCTACGGCCTGCCGCACGGCGACCTGATCCAGGAAGGCAACATCGGCCTGATGAAAGCCGTGAAGCGGTTCGACCCGGCGCAAAACGTGCGCCTGGTGTCGTATGCGATTCACTGGATCAAGGCCGAGATCCACGAGTACATCCTGCGCAACTGGCGCATGGTGAAGGTCGCGACGACGAAGGCGCAGCGCAAGCTGTTCTTCAACCTGCGCAGCCACAAGAAGAGCATGCAGGCGATGACGCCCGAGGAAATCGACGGCCTCGCGCAGGAGCTCAACGTCAAGCGCGAGGAAGTGACCGAGATGGAAACGCGCCTGTCGGGCGGCGACATCGCGCTCGAAGGGCAGGTGGAGGACGGCGAGGAATCGTACGCGCCGATCGCCTACCTGGCCGACTCGCACAACGAGCCGACCGCCGTGCTCGCCGCGCGCCAGCGCGACATGCTGCAGACGGACGGCATCGCGCAGGCGCTCGACGCGCTCGACGCGCGCAGCCGCCGCATCATCGAGGCGCGCTGGCTGCACGTCGACGACGACGGCTCGGGCGGCTCGACGCTGCACGATCTCGCCGCGGAGTTCGGCGTGTCGGCGGAACGTATCCGCCAGATCGAAGCGAGCGCGATGAAAAAAATGCGCACCGCCCTCGCCGAATACGCGTAAATCCCCGACGATTCAGAGCGGTTCATCGAAAACCGCTGCCCGACCGGCAGCGGTTTTTTTCATCCGTTTTCCACTGCTTTTCATCCGCTTTTCAGCGCCTTTCGCGCTCCGCTTCTTCGCCGATTAATTGACCTGATTCATCGGGTATTACGTCATTTGCGGCGCCCTTCCGCATAACCTTGATCTGCCTCAATTTTTACCCCATGTTTCGCGACGGTCTGCCGCAGCGCAGCACTCGGCATCGGAAAGCCGTCCTTTTAAAATTGGCATGTCAGGCGCAAAAGGATTAAAACAGCTTCACGGCCGTCATAAATCCGACGTAAAGTCGCCCCCAATCCGACCTAAATCGATTCAGGATAATCGCCTTGATCTCGATCAATAAAGAGCCTGCGCCGCCGCCTTCCCGGCCGGCCGGCACGATCGGCTGGCGCGCGCGCATCGCCGCGTGGGCACGCGGGCCGACCCTCGCCCGCGACATCACCCTGGTGCTGATCGTCAAGCTGATCCTCCTGATGTCGCTCAAATACGCATTCTTCAATCATCCGCAGGCCGAACACATGTCGTTGCCGCCTGCCGCCGTGGCCGAGAAGCTGCTCTCGGTGCCGGCGCCTGCATCTACCGAGGGAGACCACCATGATAAGTAGCGAAGTCGTCGATCTGTCGCGTCTGCAGTTCGGCATCACGGCGCTCTACCACTTCCTGTTCGTGCCGCTGACGCTCGGCCTGTCCTGGCTGCTCGTCATCATGGAAGCGGTCTACGTGATGACCGGCAAACAGGTCTACAAGGACATGACCCAGTTCTGGGGCAAGCTGTTCGGGATCAACTTCGCGATGGGCGTGACGACCGGCATCACGCTCGAATTCCAGTTCGGCACGAACTGGTCGTACTACTCGCACTACGTCGGCGACATCTTCGGCGTGCCGCTCGCAGTCGAAGGCCTGATGGCGTTCTTCCTCGAATCGACGTTCGTCGGCCTGTTCTTCTTCGGCTGGAACCGCCTGTCGAAGGTCAAGCACCTGATCGTCACGTTCCTCGTCGCGCTGGGCTCGAACCTGTCGGCTCTGTGGATCCTCGTCGCGAACGGCTGGATGAACAACCCGGTCGGCGCCGAGTTCAACTACCAGACGATGCGCATGGAGCTGACGAGCCTGTTCGACGTGCTGTTCAACCCGGTCGCGCAGGTGAAGTTCGTGCATACGGTGTCGGCCGGCTACGTGACGGCCGCGATGTTCGTGCTCGGCGTGTCGTCGTGGTACCTGCTGAAGAAGCGCGACGTCGACTTCGCGCTGCGCTCGTTCGCGGTTGCGGCCGGCTTCGGCCTCGCGGCGACGCTGTGCGTGATCGTGCTCGGCGACGAATCGGGCTATACGACCGGCGAAGTGCAGAAGATGAAGCTCGCCGCGATCGAATCCGAATGGGAAACGCAGCCGGCGCCCGCCTCGTTCACGCTGATCGGCATTCCGAACCAGGAAGAACAGCGCACCGACTACGCGATCAAGATCCCGTATGCGCTCGGCCTGATCGCGACGCGCTCGATCGACGAGCCGGTGATCGGCCTGCGCGAGCTCGCGAAGCACAGCGAGGAGCACATCCAGAGCGGGATGGTCGCGTATGGCGCGCTGCAGAAGATCAAGGAAGGCGACACGAGCGACGCGACCCGCGCACTGTTCGACCAGCACAAGCAGTATCTCGGCTACGGGTTGATGCTCAAGCAGTTCACGCCGAACGTGGTCGACGCGACGCCCGAGCAGATCAAGGCCGCCGCGCAGAAGACGATCCCGCCGGTCGCGCCCGTGTTCTTCTCGTTCCGGATCATGGTGTTCCTCGGCTTCCTGTTCCTCGCGACCTTCGCCGCCGCGTTCTGGTTCTGCGCGCGCCGCGAACTGCTGCAGGACAACCGCCGCTGGTTCCTCCGCTACGCGGTGTGGGCGATCCCGCTGCCGTGGCTCGCCGCGGAATTCGGCTGGGTCGTCGCCGAACTCGGCCGCCAGCCGTGGACCATCGCCGGCATCCTGCCGACGCACCTGTCCGCGTCGAGCCTGCAGCCGAGCGACCTGTACCTGAGCCTCGCCGGTTTCATCGCGTTCTACACCGCGCTGTTCGTCATCGAGATCAAGCTGATGTTCAAGTACGCGCGCCTCGGCCCGTCGTCGCTGCATACCGGCCGCTATCACCACGAACTCGCCGCAGCCGGCGAGCGGGCCGCAGTCTGAGCACGCCCTCGCAACCGAACAAGGAATCGCTATGGACTATGCAACTCTCAAGCTGATCTGGTGGCTGCTCGTCGGCGTGCTGCTGATCGGCTTTGCCGTCACCGACGGCTTCGACATGGGCGCGACCGCGCTGCTGCCGTTCCTCGGCAAGACCGACGAGGAGCGCCGCATCATCATCAACACCGTCGGCGCGACGTGGGAGGGCAACCAGGTGTGGCTGATCACGGCCGGCGGCGCGATGTTCGCCGCGTGGCCGCTCGTCTACGCGGCGTCGTTCTCCGGCTTCTACTTCGCGATGCTGCTGGTGTTGTTCGCGCTGTTCTTCCGGCCGGTGGGCTTCGACTACCGCAGCAAGCGGCCCGACCCGCGCTGGCGCGCGGGCTGGGACTGGGGCCTGTTCGTCGGCGGCTTCGTGCCGGCGCTGGTGTTCGGCGTCGCGTTCGGCAACCTGCTGCAGGGCGTGCCGTTCAAGTTCGACAGCGACCTGCGCGTGACCTACTACGGCGGCTTCTGGGCGCTGCTGAACCCGTTCGCGCTGCTGTGCGGGCTCGTCAGCCTCACGATGCTCGTCGCGCACGGCGCCGCGTTCATCAAGATGAAGACCGACGGCGCGATCGCGCGCCGCGCGTCGATCGCGCTGCGCGTCGCGTCGTTCCTCGCGGTCGTGCTGTTCGTGCTGGCCGGCGTGCTGGTGGCGTCTTACATCGGCGGCTTCCACATCACCCACGCCGCGCCGACCGACACCGTCGCGAACCCGCTGCTCAAGGACGTCGCCGCCGGTTCGGGCCTCTGGCTCGCGAACTACGGCGAATATCCGTGGATGATCGCGGCGCCCGTCGTCGGCATCGCCGGCGGCGTGCTCGCGCTGCTGCTCGCCGGCTCGAAGCAGGAGAAGACGGCGTTCTTCTGCACGGGCCTGATGATCGTCGGCGTGATCCTGACCGCGGGCTTCTCGATGTTCCCGTTCATCATGCCGTCGTCGCTCGACCCGCGCAGCAGCCTGACCGTGTGGGATTCGACGTCGAGCCACATGACGCTGCAGGTGATGCTGTTCGCTGTGATCGTGTTCCTGCCGATCATCCTGCTCTACACGAGCTGGGTGTATCGCGTGATGCGCGGCAAGGTCACGCACCAGACGCTCGAAGAGAACAAGCACTCGATGTATTGATGCATTGAACCGGGCGGGGCGCACGCGCCCTCGTCCACCGTTTCGCAAGGAGTCGAATCATGTGGTATTTCAGCTGGATTCTCGGTATCGGCGTCGCGCTGTCGTTCGGCATCGTCAACGCGATGTGGCTCGAAGCGCGGCAGAAGCCGCAGGAAGCGCCGATGCGCGCGCGCCGCGACTGACGGCATCGACGCGCGATACGCGCGCGGCCGAGCGCGCGCGCCGCCGCCGTCAGGAAAGGAAAGAACCTCGCTTCGCGCGAGGTTTTTTTTCGTCCCGGCCGCGCGGGCAGGTGCCGTACGTCGATGCCAATTTAGCGCCAGATTGATACCACTTGAATACCAATAAAAGGTTTCATAAGATCGTTGGACACGGCCGCTAACAGGCCGATTCCTTCCGGGTGGGGGAGACATGCGAATTCCATATATGGCGTGCGCCTGCGCGCCGTGTCGACGTCCGTGTGCGAGAGCGCGCGCCGTCGTCGCGACCGTGCGCGGCCGGACGAATGCCGCCGGCTGCCGCCGCCCCGCCGGCGTGGCGATTGCCAACTGCCGCCGATGAATCCGCGCCCGCCGCCGCGCCGGTCCGACCGGCACGCATGCCCGCCACCCGTTCCGTAACGCACGCTTCCGCGTGCCGAATGCGCGCGGGGCACCCGCATCGCCCCGCGCGCTGGTATCGCCCGCAGCTCCACTGAAAGACCCGCTCGCAGCGACGTCGCGTCACGACGCCGCTACGCCCCCTTTTTCTCAGGAGTTCGAATGAAACCTACCTTACCCTCCCTCATTGCCGGTCTGCTGATCGCGGTGCTGTCGCCGGCCGCGATCTCGGCGGCGTCGACGCCGGCGTCGGCCGCCGCCGGCGCGAGCGCCGGCGCCGCCCAGGCGGCCGGTCTCGCGGCGCTGCTGTCGGACGGCCTCGCGTTGCGCGTGGCCGTCGACAACAACCACGCGGCCGCGGCCGGCGTGCCGTGCGCCGATCTCGGCGCCGACGGCGCCGCCTGCGCGACGGGCCGCCTGATCCTGCAGAACCGCGGCCACCGGGCGATCGCCGACGGCGGCTGGAAGCTCTACCTGCACAGCATCCGCCGCCTGCTGCGGATCGATCGTCCGGGCTTCGCGCTGCGGCGGCTCACCGGCGACCTGTACGAACTGACGCCGCAGCCGGGCTCGGTGCGGCTCGCGCCCGGCGAGCGCATCGAGCTGCCGTTCGTCGCCGAATACTGGCTGCTGCGTTACAGCGACGTGATTCCGCGCCCCTATGTCGTCGTCGACGGCGCGCCGCCGGCCGTGCTGCGCTACGACGACACCGACAACGAACTGCGCTACGTCGAATCGCTGCCGGCCGACGCGCAGAACAACTCGACCGGCAACGCGCCGCCGGTGGCCGCCCGCCCCGATCCGGGCCGCGCGCTGCCGAGCGTGAAGCGCGAACAGCCGCTGCCCGGCACGCTCGATCTGCGCGGCGTCGAACTCTCGCTGCCGGACCTGCCGGACGCCCAGGTCGCGGCGCTGCGCGAGCGCGCGACGACCCTCGGGCTCGACGGCGCGCGCGTGCCGGTTCGCGGCGCACTCGCGCCGCGCCGGCTGCCGGCCGACCTCGCGACACCGGGCGGCTACCGGCTCGCGATCGGGCCGCGCGGCGTGCTGATCGAAGGCTACGATCGCGCGGGCCTCTACTACGGCGTGCAGACGCTCTTCTCGCTCGCGCCGGCCGGCGGCGGCCTGATCCCGGCGATGCTCGTCGAGGACGCGCCGCGCTTCACGCATCGCGGCATGCACGTCGATCTCGCGCGCAATTTCAAGCATCCGGCGACGCTGCGCCGTCTGATCGACCAGATGAGCGCGTACAAGCTCAACCGCCTGCACCTGCATCTGTCCGACGACGAAGGCTGGCGCATCGAGATTCCCGGCCTGCCCGAGCTGACCGAGATCGGCGCACGCCGCTGCCACGACCCGAGCGAGACGCGCTGCCTGCTGCCGCAGCTCGGCTCCGGCCCCGACAACCGCTCCGGCGGCGGCTACCTGACGCGCGACGACTACGTGGCGCTCGTGCGCTACGCGGCCGCGCGCTTCGTGCAGATCATCCCCGAGATCGACATGCCCGCGCATGCACGGGCGGCCGTCGTGACGATGGAGGCGCGCTACCGGCGGCTGCATGCGGCCGGCCGCGAGCAGGAGGCGAACGCGTATCGGCTGCTCGACCCGCAGGACACGACGAACCTGACGACGGTGCAGTTCTACGACCGGCGCAGCGACCTGAACCCGTGCGTGCCGGGCGCGCTCAACTTCGCGTCGAAGGTGATCCGCGAGATCGCGGCGATGCACGCGGACGCGCAGGCGCCGCTGCAAACCTGGCACTACGGCGGCGACGAAGCGAAGAACATCTTCCTCGGCGGCGGCTTCCAGCCGCTGAACGGCACCGATCCGAACAAGGGGCGCATCGATCTGGCCGCGCAGGACAAGCCGTGGGCGCGGTCGCCCGCGTGCACGGCGCTGCTCCAGCGCGGCGAGATCAAGTCGATCGACGAGCTGCCGACGCGTTTCGCGAAACAGGTGAGCGCGGCGGTCAACGCGAACGGGATCGGCACGATGGCCGCGTGGCAGGACGGCATCAAGCATGCGAACGGGCCGCAGGATTTCAGCACGCGCCACGTGATGGTGTCGCTGTGGGACACGATCTTCTGGGGTGCGTCGGACAGCGCGCGCGACCTGAGCGGCAAGGGCTACCTGACGGTGCTCGCGCTGCCCGACTATCTGTACTTCGACTTCCCGTACACGCTCAATCCGCGCGAGCGCGGCTACTACTGGGGCTCGCACGCAACCGACGAGTACAAGGTGTTCTCGTTCGCGCCGGAGAACCTGCCGCAGAACGCCGAAGTGATGGGCGACCGTGACGGCAACCCGTTCGAGGTGACGGGCACGGGGGCCGCGCCGCGCATCGAAGGCATGCAGGGCCAGGCGTGGGGCGAAGTGATGCGCAACGATACCTTCCTCGAATACATGGCCTATCCGCGGCTGCTCGCGCTCGCGGAGCGCGCGTGGCACCGGGCCGACTGGGAGCTGCCGTATGTGGCCGGCGTGCGCTTCAAGCGCGGCGACACGCACCATGTCGACATCGCCGCGCTGCAGCGCGACTGGGCCGGCTTCGCGACGCTGCTCACGCAACGCGAATTGCCGAAGCTCGACCGCGCCGGCGTCGGCTACCGGAAGCCGACCTTCGCGCTGACGAATCCGTGAACGGCTGAAGGCATCCGGTGAGGCGCGATGCGGGCAAACGCATCGCGCATCGCCCGCCCCAAAAAGAAAAAACGGCTTGCGACGCGTACGTCGCAAGCCGTTTTCTTTTGACCGCCTGCCCGAGTCCGCCGCGCGGATCGATCAGGCCGGCTTCACCGCATCACGCCGGTTGTGCGGCCGTGCCGCCGCCCGACGGCGGCAGGCGCGCGCCGAGCTGTTCGGCATAGCGCGCCGCCGCGTTGCCGCAGACGATGTGGAACGTGTCGAGCGACACCCATGCAACGTCGAGCGTGCCGAGACGCTCGCGATCGACCGCCGACGGATCGCGCACGACCACACGCAGGCGCGTGGCGGCCACCACCTCGAGCGACGCGACGTTGGTCGCCCCGCCGAACACCGCGAGCCAGCGGGCCGGCTCCGGATCGAGCGGCCCGGCGGCCGCGCCCGTGACGGGCTGCGCGGCAGCGCCGGTTGCCGCCGATGCGGCACCGGCCGCGCCGCCGCCGATCGCGGCACGCATCTCGTCGGCGATGATGTCGGCCTCGGGCCCGATGATCACCTGCACGCTGTTGCCGCCGCGCTTGAGCACGCCGCGTGCGCCGATCGACTTCAGTTCCGGCTCCGATACCTTCTCCGGATCGACGACGGTCAGGCGCAGGCGCGTCGTGCACGCATCGACGACCGACAGGTTGGCCGCCCCGCCGAGCGCGGCGATGTAGCGTTGCGCGCGCGGTGCGGCAGCCGTTGCAGCCACGCCCGGCGCGACGAAGCCGCCCGAAGCGTACGATTGCGCGGCTGCGTCGGTCGATGCCGGCTCACGGCCCGGCGTGGCCATGTTGAACTTGCGGATGAAAAAGCGGAACAGTCCGTAGTACGCGGCGCCATACGCGATGCCGAGCGGAATCGCGATCCAGCCCTTCGTCGACAGCCCGTAGTTCAGCACGTAGTCGATCGCGCCGGCCGAGAACGTGAAGCCGAGCTTCACGCCGAGGATCTGGCAGATCGCGAGCGACAACCCCGTCAGCACCGCGTGGATCACGTACAGCACCGGCGCGAGGAACATGAAGCTGAACTCGATCGGCTCGGTCACGCCGGTCAGGAACGACGTCAACGCCATCGAGAACAGCAGGCCGCCCACCATCGCGCGGCGCTCCTTCGGCGCTTCGTGCAGCATCGCCAGACACGCCGCCGGCAGGCCGAACATCATGATCGGGAAGAAGCCGGCCATGAAGGTGCCCGCGGTCGGGTCGCCCGCGAAGAAGCGGTGCAGGTCGCCGTGCACGATCTCGCCGCCGGCGGGCGGCGTGAAGTTGCCGAACACGAACCACGCGAGCGAGTTGATGATGTGGTGCAGGCCGGTGACGAGCAGCAGACGGTTCAGGAAGCCGAACACGAACGCACCGATCGCGCCCGCCGTCGTCAGCCACTGGCCGGCCGCATCGATCGCATGCTGGATCGGCTGCCACACGTACCCGAACGCGATGCCCAATATCACGCAGACCAGCCCCGTGATGATCGGCACGAACCGCTTGCCGCCGAAGAACGCGAGGTAGTCCGGCAGCTTGATGTCCTTGTAGCGGTTGTACAGCAGGCCCGCGACGACACCCGCGATGATCCCGGACAGCACGCCCATGTTCAGCTTGGGATCGATGTCCTTCATGATCGCGGTTTCGATCAGGTAACCGATCGCGCCCGCAAGCGCCGCCACGCCGTTGTTGTCCTTCGCGAAGCCGACCGCCACGCCGATCGCGAACAGCAACGGCAGGTTGTCGAAGATCGCGCCGCCGGCGTCGGCGATCATCTTGATGTTGAACACATCCGGCTGGCCGAGCCGCAGCAGGATGCCGGCGACCGGCAATACCGCGATCGGCAGCATCAGCGCCCGACCCAGGCCCTGTATCTTCAGAAACGGGTTCCCGTCCATTCAGTCCTCCAATCCATGTCTCGTCATTAAGCGTCGTTGACCTAATTGCTTTCGTAGTAAAACGGGTCGCGCGCCCCCCGTCGACGTCAGTCGAGCGGCCAGACCTCGCGGCTTGCTGCCCTTACCGCCTGTGCCGAATCGAGCGCGAGCAGATCCTGCGCGCGCTGACGGCACAACTGGTAATCGAGACGGCGCACACGCGCCTTGATGCCCGGCACCGACACCGGGTCGACCGACAGTTCGGTCACGCCGAGGCCCACCAGGACCGGCACCGCGAGCGGATCGCCGCCGAGCGCACCGCACACGCCGACCCACTTGCCGTGCTTTGCCGCGCCGCGCACCGCGATGTCGATCAGGCGCAGCACGGCCGGATGCAGGCCGTCGGACTGCGCGGCCAGGTCGGCCTGGCAGCGGTCCATCGCGAGCGTGTACTGGGTCAGGTCGTTGGTGCCGATCGACAGGAAATCCGCGTGCTGCGCGAGCTGGTCGGCCAGCAGCGCGGCCGACGGCACCTCGATCATCACGCCGACCTCGATCGGCTCGGTACGGCCCTGCGCGCGCGCGAATTCGTCGATGCGCTTTCTCAACCGCACGAGTTCGCCCGCGTCGGTCACCATCGGCAGCAGGATGCGCACCGCGCCGAACGGCTTCACCGCGAGCAGGCCCTGCAATTGATCGTCGAGCAGATCGGGGCGCACCTGCGCGAGACGGATGCCGCGCAGGCCGAGCGCCGGGTTCGGTTCGGGCGGCAGCGTCAGGTAGTCGACTTCCTTGTCCGCGCCGACGTCGAGCGTGCGGATGATCGCCGTGCGGCCCTGCAGCGCGTCGACGATCGACTGGTAGCTCTGCCGGTGTTCGACCGCCGTCGGCGCGGCCTGGCGATGGATGAACATCAGCTCGGTGCGCAGCAGGCCGACCGCGTCCGCGCCGTTGTCGACCGCGGTGTTCGCGTCGTCGAGCGTCGCGATGTTCGCGGCGACTTCGATCTCGCGGCCGTCGACCGTCGCGGCCACCTCGCCGGCCTGTTGCCGGTTCGCCTCGCGCACGCCGTCCAGGCGCTGGCGCTCGTGCCGCGCGCGCTCGACGTCGAGCGCGGTCGGCGCGTGTTCGAGCCGGCCCGCGCTCGCATCGACGACGACCTGCGTGCCGTCCGGAATCGCGTACAGCGCGTCGCCGACCGCCACCAGCGCCGGGATGCCGAGCTGCCGCGCGATGATCGCCGCGTGCGACGTCGCGCCGCCGCGCGCCATCACGAGCGCGGTCACGCGCTCGCGATCGAGCGACGACAGGTCGGAGGGCGTGAACTCGTCGGCCGCGAGCACGGCCTCGTCGGGCAGCGCACGCGCGGCGCCGTTCGTGTGGCCGAGCGCGCGCAGCACGCGTTTCTCGATGTCGCGCAGGTCGGCCGCGCGTTCGGCGAGCAGCGCGTCGTCGAGCTTCGACAGCGTGTCGATCTGCGTGCGGATCGTCGCGCGCCATGCGAAGCCCGCGCCCTTGCCGAGGCTGATCAGGTCGCGCGCCGCGTCGAGCAGCGTCGGGTCCTCGAGCAGCACGCGATGCACCGCGAAGATGCCCGCTTCGCCGACCGCGCCGCGCGCCGAGGCGTTGCGCACCGTTTCGCCGAGTTCGGCGTCGACCGCCTTCAGGGCCTGATCGAGCCGGCGGCTTTCCGCGGCTGGCGTGCCGGTCGCCTGTTCGGGCGGCACGATGTCCGCATCGTCGAGACGCACCAGCGTGCCGACCGCGATGCCGGGCGACGCGCATACGCCGGCGAGCGTGTTCGGATCGATGGGCGCGCCATCGCGCGGTGCGCCGGTGTGGCGTGCGACCGTCTGCGGCGCGGGCGATTTCAGCCGCGCCGGCTGTTCCTCCACTTCGCCGTGCGCTTCGCGCAGCAGTTCGTGCTCGACCGCATCGACGGCCTGTTGCGCGTGCGCGCCGCGGCCGACCAGTTCGACCGTCGCGCCTTCGCCGGCGCCGAGGCCGAGCAGGCCGACGACGCTCGCGATCGACGCCTTGCGGCCGTCGAACAGCACATCGACGGTCGCGTCGAACCCGCGCACGGCTTCACGCGCCCGTGCGGCCGGCCGCGCATGCAGGCCGCCCGGCTGCGCGAGCACGATCTCGCGGCGCACTTCGTTGTGCGCGGCAGCACCAGCCTGCGCCGCCTGCGCGGCGGCGTCGCCCTTGCCGCGCAGCGCGAGCAACGGCGTCTCGCCGGCGGTCGCGAAACCGCTCGCGCGATCGACGACCTCGAACGCGTCGGAATTCGCGATCGCGATCACCGACACGAGCGAATGCGCGTGGCGCGCCACCGCGTCTTGGTCGAACTCGATCAACAGCGCACCCGCTTCGACGCGCGCGCCGGCTTCGACATGCGCGATGAAGCCCTGCCCGTTCAGCTCGACGGTGTCGATGCCGATGTGCAGCAGCACTTCCGCGCCTTGCGGCGTCGTGATCGTCACCGCGTGGCCGGTGCGCGCCAAATGCGACACGACGCCTGCGCACGGCGCGACGAGCCGGCCCGCGAGCGGGTCGACGCCGATGCCGTCGCCGAACATCCCGCCGGAGAACACCGGATCGGGCACGTCGGCCAATGCGACGATCGGCCCCGTCAACGGGCTGAGCAGAACGATCTGATCGTGGGTGGGGCTCTTCAACTGGGATTCCTCGGCGCGTCTCATCGGCTTTCTCGGCTATCAGTGCGTTTCTGTCACTTTGTTCAGGTGGCGCGGCGTGTCGGGATTGCGGCCGCGCGCGACGGCGAGATCCGCCGCCATCACGTAGAACGAAAGAATGGCGGCGATCGGGTCGAGCGCCGAATGGGCGGACTGCGCGAGCGGCAGCACGGTGCCCGATACGCCGGGCGTGCCGGCGGGCGCCGCGAGCAGCACGGCGGCGCCGCGTGCGCGCATGTCCGCGGCAAGCTGCAGCAGGCCGGCCTGCTCGGGCCCGGGCGGCGCGAACACGAGCAGCGGATAGTCGCGGTCGATCAGCTCCATCGGGCCGTGACGGACTTCGGCGCTCGAGAACGCCTCGGCCTGGATGCCGGACGTTTCCTTCAGCTTCAGCGCGGCTTCCTGCGCGATCGCGAGGCCCAGGCCGCGGCCGATGACGATCATCCGCTCGACGCCCGCGAGCGCCCCGACGGCCTGCGACCAGTCGAGCCGGCCGGCCTGCGCGAGCACGTCGGGCAGGCCGCGCAGCGCGGTCATCAGCGCGGCGTCGCGCTGCCAGTACGCGACGATCTGCGCGGACAGCGACAGCATCGCGATATAGCTCTTGGTCGCGGCGACCGACAGCTCGGGGCCGGCAAGCAGCGGCAACTGGTGCTCGCACGCGTCGGCGAGCGGCGACGGCAGCACGTTCACGGCGGCGACGGTGCGTGCGCCGGCTTCGCGCAGCGCGGCCATCGTATTGACGAGGTCGGGACTCTTGCCCGACTGGGAAAAGGCGATCGCGAGCTGGTCCTGCACCTTCAGCGGCGCCTGCTGCAGCGTCGCGACCGACATCGGCAGCGACGCGACCGGCACGCCGAGGCGGCTCATCGTCAGGCTCGCGAAATAGCTGGCGGCGTGATCCGAGCTGCCGCGCGCGACCGTCAGCGCGACGGCCGGCGGGTGATCGAGCAACTGGCCGGCGAGCGCTTCGACGCGCGCGGTGTCGGCAATCTGCGCGGCGACGACCTGGGCGGACTCGCGCGCTTCCTTAAGCATATTCGACAATCGATTCTCCTTCGACGTAGGTCGCGGTGAGGTTCAGGTCGCGATCGAACACCGCGAGGTCGGCCCATGCGCCGCGCTCGAGGCGGCCTCGATCGGCGACGCCGAGGTAGTCGGCCGCGTAGCGCGACATCCGGTTCGACACGTCGGCGATCGGCAGGCCGAGCGACACGAGGTTGCGCAGCGCCTGGTCCATCGTCAGCGTGCTGCCGGCGAGCGTGCCGTCGGCGAGCCGCACGCCGCCGAGGCACTTCGTCACGTGCTGGCTGCCGAGCCGGTATTCGCCGTCGGGCATGCCGGTGGCGGATGTGCTGTCGGTCACGACGTACAGGCGCGGGATCGCGCGCAGCGCCGCGCGAATCGCGCCCGGATGGACGTGCAGCAGGTCGGGAATGATTTCCGCGTATTCGGCGTGCGCGAGCGCCGCGCCGACGAGGCCCGGGTTGCGGTGATGCAGCGGCGACATCGCGTTGAACAGATGCGTGAAGCCGCATGCGCCGTGCTTGAGCGCGGCGACCGCGTCGTCGTAGGTCGCGAGCGAGTGGCCGAGCTGCACGCGCACGCCGCGCGCGGCCATCTCGCCGATGATCTCGATGTGGCCCGCGATTTCCGGTGCGAGCGTGACGACGCGGATCGGCGCGATCGACAGGTACTTCAGCACCTCGTCGAGCGCGGCCGACACGGCCGCGTCGGGCTGCGCGCCGAGCTTGCCGGGGTTGATGTACGGCCCTTCGAGATGCACGCCGAGCACGCGCGCGCCGCCCGGCGTGCGGGTGCGCGCGACGGCGCCGAGGTTCGCGACGACTTCCATCAGCTCGTCGCGCGGCGCGGTCATCGTCGTCGCGAGCAGGCTCGTCGTGCCGAATTGCGCGTGCGTGCGGACGATCGTTTCGATCGCGTCGCCGCCTTCCATCACGTCGGCGCCGCCGCCGCCGTGCACGTGCAGGTCGATGAAGCCGGGCAGGATGTACGGTGCGTCGTTCTGCGCGGGATCGACGGGCACGCCGTCGAGCGTGGTGATGCGACCGTTCTCGCTATCGAGCGAACCGTGAATCCAGCCGTCGGGGGTGAGGATGTTGCCAGTCAGCATGACGTTCTCTTGATGATCCGGTGACGCGGGCATCCGCGTCGTGATTTGCCAATTCGTTGCGATTCATCGCGCGCGATTGCGTTCCATCGCGCGTGGTGCGCCGGCAGTCTCCCGCGTCAGCGTTTCAGTTCGGCGACGAAGTCGTAGTAGTCGTCGCGGCAATACGTTTCGCTCATTTCGATCGCGCGCTGGTCGGCGCCGTAGCCGATCCGCGTGATCACCAGCAGGGCCGAGCCCGGCTTCACCGCCATCCATTTCGCGATCGCGTGCGTCGCGTTCGCCGCGCGAAAGTGCTGCAGCGCGCGCACGACGGCCATGCCGCGCGCGTCGAGGTATTCGTACAGCGACGCGCCGAGCGCCTGCGGATCGGGCACCACCGCGGCGGGCAGCGTCGAATGCTCGACGGCCATCACGATGCCGTCCGCGCGGCGCAGCCGTTCGAGCCGCGCCACCGTCGCGCCGGGCGCGAGGCCGAGATGCGTGGTCTCGTCGCGGCTCGCGGCGCGCAGCGTGCGCGACAGCCACACCGAATCGGGCACGAAGCCGCGCTGCCGCATCTTCGCGGTGAAGCCGACGAGATGCGACAGCGGATCGGCGACACGCGGCGTGATGAAGCTGCCCGCGCCGCGCGCCCGCTTGATCAGTCCCTGCTCGACCAGCAGCGCGAGCGCCCGACGCGCGGTGATCCGCGACACGCCGACCGACACCGACAGCAGCCGCTCCGACGGCAGCGCCTCGCCGGCCCGCCACGCGCCGGCGTGGATCGCGCTCGCCAGCTTGCGGGCGAGCTGCAGATAGAGCGGCGTATCGTCGAGGGGATCGGGCGCCAGTTCGGACCAGCCGGTTTCCATGTGCCTCCGCGTGTCGGACGACGATCTCGGACCGTCGAAAGTGAACGCATTATATAACCACCATAATACCAGTCAACGAACTGGTATTAGCACCGCGAAAATCGCCGAAAGCCTTGCACGGCAAGCGTTTTAGCGCCGGAAAATCCTTTGTTTACAACGCGGCGCAGGATAGGGATTTACCCGGGGTGGTATGCAAGGGGACAGTTACCGGGTGGGATTCAGGCGTGTTTCGAGAGTGGATATGAGACCGGAATAGAACCAATTGAGCCAACTGGTATGCATCGTGGCGATGTGCCGCCGGGCCGGCGGTTCGCGTCAGGGGAGTCGTTCGGGGGCCGTGGGCGGCGGCGGAATGTCAGTGGAATTCGCGGCTCGACGTGCGCAGGCCGCCGAGCAGCGGCGTCAGATCCTCGAAATGCTGCGCGACGAGGTGTCTTACATCGCTCACGACCTGCCACACGCCGGACGCCGCAAGCAGTTTCGAATCGAGTGTTTCGCGACGCTGCCGCGCGAGCAGTTCGGGCCGGACGATCACGTTCACGCAGCCCGTTTCGTCTTCGAGCGTCATGAACATCACGCCTTTCGCGGTGCCCGGCATCTGCCGCGCGGTCACGAGCCCGCACGCGCGGGCGAGCCGGCCGTCGGGGCGATCGCGCAGTTCGGCCGCGGACGACAGCCGCCGCGCGCGCAGCGCCGGCCGCAGCAACGCGACGGGGTGGCGGTTCAGCGTGAGGCCGGTGGTGTCGTAATCGGCGAGGATCTCGTCGGCTTCGGACGGCGCGCCGAGCGCGGGCTTGTCCGGTTCGTCGATCGGCGCGGCGGCGAGCAGGTCGCGCTCCGGCGCCGCGGCGACCGCTTGCCATAGCGCATCGCGGCGATGGCCGGCGAGCGTCGCGAGCGCATTCGCGGCGGCGAGCGCTTCGAGGTCGCGCCGTTCGAGCTGCGCGCGGCGGGCGAGTTCGTCGACGCTCATGAACGGGCCCACTACGCGCGCGGCTTCGATGCGGCGCGCGGCGGCTTCGCCGAAGCCGCTCACGAGCGACAGGCCGAGCCGCACGGCCGGCTGGCCGTGTGGCGACGGCTGGCCGGGCAGCGCTTCGAGCGATGCCTCCCAACCGCTTTGCGTCACGTCGATCGGCAGGACCTGCACGCCGTGGCGCTTTGCGTCCTGCACGAGTTGCGACGGCGGATAGAAACCCATCGGCTGGCTGTTCAGCAGCGCGGCGAGGAAGATCGCCGGTTCGTGGCATTTGAGCCAACTGCTCGCGTACGCGAGTTTCGCGAAGCTCGCGGCGTGGCTTTCGGGGAAACCGTATTCGCCGAAGCCTTTGATCTGCTCGAAGATCTGTTCGGCGAATTCGCGTGTGTAGCCGCGGGCCAGCATGCCGTCGACGATCTTGTCGTGGTAAGGGCCAAGATCGCCCCGGCGCTTCCACGCGGCCATCGCACGACGCAGCTTGTCGGCTTCGCCGGGTGTAAAGCCGGCCGCGACGATCGCGATCTGCATCACCTGTTCCTGAAAGATCGGGATGCCGAGCGTGCGTTCGAGCACTTCCTTCAGCGCGTCGCTCGGATAGGTGATCTTCCCTTTCTCCTCCCCCGCCTTGATCCTGCGCCGCTTCAGATACGGATGCACGGCGCCGCCCTGGATCGGCCCGGGGCGCACGATCGAAACCTCGATCACCAGATCGTAATAGTCGCGCGGCCGCAGCCGCGGCAGCATCGACATCTGCGCGCGCGATTCGATCTGGAACACGCCGACCGTATCGGCGCGGCAGATCATGTCGTAGGTCGCTTCGTCGTCCTGCGGAATGTGCTTCAGCGTGAACGGCTTGCCGTCCTTCGCCGGGCCGCGCCACGCGGTGCGCAGGTCGAACGCGCGATGCAACGCCGACAGCATGCCGAGCGCGAGCACGTCGACCTTCATCAGCCCGAGCGCTTCGAGATCGTCCTTGTCCCACTGGATCACGCGCCGCCCGTCCATCGCCGCGTTCTCGACCGGCACGAGCCGCGTGAGCTTGCCGCGGCTGATCACGAAGCCGCCCGAGTGCTGCGACAGATGACGCGGAAAGTTGAGCAGGCGCCCCGCCAGTTCGGCCCATGCGCGAATGATCGGCGTCGCCGGATCGAGCCCGACCGACGCGAATTGCTGCAGCAGATCGCGGCTGCCGTCGAACCAGCGATGCCCCTTCGCGACACGGTCGACCAGCATCGGATCGACGCCGAGCGCCTTGCCGGTTTCGCGCAGCACGCCGCGCGGACGATACGTCGAAACGGCGGCCGCGAGCGCCGCGCGGTCGTGTCCGTATTTCTGGTAGATGTGCTGAATCACTTCTTCCCGACGCTGATGCTCGAAGTCGACGTCGATATCCGGCGGCTCGCCGCGCTCCACGCTGATGAAGCGCTCGAACAGCATCGTGCTTTGATCCGGATTGACTTCGGTGATGCCGAGGCAATAACAGACCACCGAGTTCGCGGCCGACCCGCGCCCTTGGCACAAGATGTTCCGGCTGCGCGCGTATTTGACGATGTCGTAGACGGTCAGGAAGAACGGTTCGTACTCCAGCTTTGCGATCAGGGCAAGCTCATATCGAATCTGCTTCGCCACTTTCGCCGGCACACCATTCCAATAGCGTCGAGCGACACCTGCCCACGTCTCCTGCTTCAGATAACTGGTCGGTGTGTGACCGCGCGGCACGAGTTCGAGTGGATATTCATACTTCAGATCGGCGAGTTCGAAATTGCATGCATCGAGCATCGCACACGTCTCCGCGATCTCCGCCGACGAAAACAGCTTCGCGATCCGCCCGCGCGAACGCAGATGCTGTTCCGCGTTCGGTGCGAGCGCATGGCCGCATTCCGATACCGGCGTGCCGAGCCGGATCGCCGTCATCACGTCCTGCAGCGGCTTGCACGAGCGCCGGTGCATCGTCACGTCGCCCAGCGCGACGACGCGCACGCCGCGTCGCTCGCCGGCCTCGCGAATCTCGTCGCGCTGCACACCATCCAGCGCGCGCTGCAATTGCACGAGCCCGAGCCGCGCCCGCTCACCGAACGTCGCGCGGAACCACGCGACCTGCGCATCGAGCACATTCGCGCGAACGGGATACGCCGGCACGAGAATCGCGAAGCAATCGGGCATGCCGCGCAAGTGGGCGAACGCCGCCGGCGGCGCCGACAGCATGCGCGGCGTCAGCGTGTACGTCCCCTTCGGCGCCGCCATCCGCCGCCACGAAATCAGCTCGGCAAGATTGCCGTACCCCTCGCGGTTCTGCGCGAGCAGCACGAGCCCGAATGCACCGGGGCCCGGATCGTGGCCGGGCGCGACGTCATCCGGTGTCACCTCGAAGTACGAACCGACGATCAGCGGCAGCCCGGCCGCCTTCGCCGCGACATGCATGCGCGGCGCACCCGCGAGCGAGCATTCGTCGGTGATCGCAATCCCGCGATAGCCGAGTTCCGCCGCACGCTCGACCAGTTCTTCCGCATGCGACGCGCCATGCAGGAACGAAAAGTTCGAACGACAGAACAATTCCGCGTAATCGGGCAGCCCGCTGAAATCCGCAACCATCTTCGTTCACCCGAACAGGCCGTGCAGGAACCAGTGCGGTTCGGACTCGCTTCCCGCTCGCTCCCTGAACACCCAATAGCACGCACCGGCTTCGTCCTGCGCGACGTGGTAATCGCGTGCAGCGAGCTGACCGTCGAACCACCCGGCCTCGATCCGCTCCGGCGACGACATCATCCGCAGCGGCGTATGGAACACCGGCCGCTCGCCGCGCATCAGCAACGGCAGCGGTTCGGCGAGCAGCCACGCGGGACGCGGCGGCACGGCCGGCGGCCCGCCGGCCGGCTTGCCCGCCTGCGCATCGAGCGGCAGCCAGCGGTTCGCCACCTCGGGCCGGTAATCGGCGACGGGCGCCGCGCGCAATACGTTCTCCGCGCCGAGCCGGGCGACCAGCAGTTCGAACAACCGCTCGCGGGTTTCCCGCGTCCCGCCCGGCTCGGGAAAGAGATCGTCGGCCGGCGGCGCGACCGATTCGACGCGCGTGGCCTTCAGGCGCACCGCGATCACCGCGGCCGGCAACTCGACGCGTGCGAGCCGCTCGCCGAGCAGCCGCATGAAATGCGCGTCGTCGCGCACGGGTGCGGCAAACGCGAGCTCGAGCGGCGTCGGCGGCACGGCCTGACGGCCGCGCTCGTGCTCGAGCTCGAACGTCATCGCGGCCAACGACAATTGCCGCGCGGCCAGCCAGCCGCACAGCTGCACGACGAGCCGCCGCGCGGCGAACAGCACGGCTTCCGCGTATTCGACGCGCTCCGGCAATTCGAGCCGCACGTCGAACACGGGCGGCACCGCCATCCACGCGAGCGGCTCGACCGCTTCGCCGTACGCACGATCGAGCGCGGCCAGCAGCGCGGGACCGCAGCGCCGCTGCAGCCCCGCGCGCGGCAGGCGGCGCAGATCGGCGAGCGTGCGGCAGCCGAGGCCGTCGAACCAGCCCGCATACGGACGCGCATCGGGCAGCAGCACACAGGGCAGCCGGTCGAGCGTGCGGACGAGCGAGGCCTGGCGCGCGACGCGGCGCCGGATGCGCGCTCGCGCCGACGTGCGTGCGAGCAGCCACGCGCCGCGCCCGGTCGGCGCGGCGGACAGGCGCGCCGCATAGCCGAGCGCCGCGAGCGTCGCGCGCACCTGGCGGCACAGCGACGGCAAGCCGCCGAACAGGCGCAGGCTCGGACCGACGTCGACGATCAGCGTGGCTTCGTCGTCGAACGCAACGCACGGCGAAAAGCGCAGCAACGCGAGCGCGACCGCGCGCAGCGCATCGGCTTCGCGGGCGGGATCGCGTTCGACGAGCTGCGTGTCGGGCGCAAGCGTGAGCACGCCGCCGCGCTTCATGCCCGCACGCACGCCCTGCCGGCGCGCGGCCGCATCGGCAATCAGCACGACACCCTGCTCGAGCACCGCACTGCCGGCCTCGCCGGCGGCTGCG
The DNA here is from genome assembly GCF_001534535.1 of Burkholderia sp. MSMB1459WGS. Classification (NCBI taxonomy): domain Bacteria; kingdom Pseudomonadati; phylum Pseudomonadota; class Betaproteobacteria; order Burkholderiales; family Burkholderiaceae; genus Burkholderia; species Burkholderia sp. MSMB1459WGS. Next base: position 79,732 of record NZ_LPMU01000034.1, on the reverse strand, counting down.
TCAGACGGCGGCGGGACGCACACGTCGAGCGGCAGGCGCGGCAGATGGATGCCGAGCAAGACGCGCATAGCGGCTCTCCACGATGGGCGACGGCAAATCGAGCACGAGCGGCTCGCTACGCGCAGGCCCGCGACGCTTGACGATGTCGAGCGACACGCCGCCCGGCACCGGATACAGCGCGACGCGCAGCACGGCCGGCGACGGCTGCCGCGCGGCCGACATCGGGCGCAGCATCACGAACAGCGTGTCGCCCGTGCGCGCGGCCGCGAGATGCAGGCGCCGCAGCGCATCGGGCCGCGCGTCCTGCCAGAGCAGCAGTGCGCCGCAACAGCCGGTCTTGAGCGCCTGCTCGGCGGCCCACAGCGCATCGGTGCGACTGCCGGCGCGCAGCCACAGCAGCGTGTCGGCCGGCACGCCGAGACTGGCGAGCGCGGTGGCATGCGGCGACTGCGGCGGCGCGACGAGCGCGAGCGGCCGCCGGGTGCTGACGCTGCGGGCGAGCGCGGGCGCGAGCAACCGCATCTCGCCGCAACCCGGCTGCGCGGCCAGCAGTTCGACGAGGCCGCCGACCGGCCAACCGCCGCCCGGCAGCTCGGCGGACAGCGCCGCGAAGCCCGTATCGATCGTGCGCAGACCGCCGCGCGCAAGCTGCGAGCCGCGCCACAGCGACGGATGAAGGGTTTCGGGGGACAGGGATGACGCGGACATCATGCGGCTCGATGCTGTATGGATATACAGTATAGAGGATCGTGCCGGGCGCTGTCAGGTCTCAACAAAAAGGGACATGCAGATCGTCGGAAGGCCCGGGAGGGCCGGAACGTACGCGTCCGCCGCTGCGAAATCGAAGGTCGTGCCGACGCGACGGAACGGCCGTATTCCGCATACGAAAACGGACCGCTCGACCGACACCAAACCTGCGCGCCGGCCGGGCGGCCCGAGCAGCCGTCCGGTCGATCAGCCCGGATCAGCCTGAATCAGCCGGGATCCGGCGAAAGCAGCCGGGAACACTCGAGAGACCAGCCAAAACAGCCGAAAGCAGCCCAAATCACCCCAGCAACAACGCGTCGTCGTCGAGCTGCTCGTGCCGCACCTTCTCGAACATCTGCAGCAGGTCCGGCACGTCGAGTCCCTTGCGCTGGTCGCCCGACACGTCGAGCACGACCTGCCCCTGGTGCAGCATCACCGTGCGATCGCCGTAGTCGAGCGCCTGACGCATGCTGTGCGTGACCATCATCGTCGTCAGCTTGCTCTCGGCGACGATGCGCGCGGTCAGTTCCAGCACGAACGCGGCCGTCTTCGGGTCGAGCGCGGCCGTGTGCTCGTCGAGCAGCAGGATGCGCGACGGCCGCAGCGACGCCATCAGCAGGCTCACGGCCTGCCGCTGCCCGCCCGACAGCAGCCCGATCCGGTCGGTCAGCCGGTTTTCCAGCCCGAGGTTCAGGAGCCGCAGCTTGTCGCGGAACAGCTCGCGCGACGGGCGATCGAGCGCGACCCGGAAACCGCGCCGCACGCCGCGCGCCATCGCGAGCGCCATGTTCTCCTCGATCGTCAGCGCCTCGCAGGTGCCGGCCATCGGATCCTGGAACACGCGCGCGACGAGGTGCGCGCGGTCCCACGCGGCCTTGCGCGTCACATCCGCGCCGTCGATCGCGATGCGCCCCGCATCGACGCGCTGATCGCCGCTGACCGCATTGAGGAAGGTCGACTTGCCGGCGCCGTTCGAGCCGATCACCGCGACGAACTGGCCGTCGGGAATCTCGAGCGACAGCCCGCGCAGCGCGCGCGTCTCGATCGGCGTGCCGGGATTGAACGTAAGTTTCAGGTCTTGTGCGGACAGCATGTCATGCCCCTCCGTTCTTGCGCGCGAACAGCTTCTTGCGCGTCGCCGGCAGCACCAGCGCGATCGTGACGAGTGCGGCCGTCACGAGGTTCAGGTCCTGCGCCTTCAGACCGATGAATTCGCTGTTCAGCGCGAGCGCGATGAAGAAGCGGTAGACGATCGCGCCGAGCACGACGGCGAGCGTCGTCAGCACCAGCCGGCGTGCGGGCAGCAGCGTCTCGCCGATGATCACCGCGGCCAGCCCGATCACGATCGTGCCGATCCCCATCGAGATGTCCGAGCCGCCCTGCGTCTGCGCGAACAGGGCGCCCGCGAGCGCGACGAGCGCATTCGACAGCGCCATCCCGGCGAGTGTCGCGCGACCGGTCGCGATGCCTTGCGCACGCGCCATTCGCGGATTCGCGCCGGTCGCGCGCATCGCGAGGCCGAGCTGCGACGAGAAGAACCAGTCGAGGCCGAGCTTCGCGACCACGACGACGATCGCGAGCAGCGCCGGGCGCAGCACGTAATCGGGCATCCAGTCGGGCTGCAGCACGGTGAACAGCGTCGGCTCGGTGATCAGCGGTACGTTCGGCCGGCCCATGATCCGCAGGTTCACCGAGTAGAGCGCGATCATCATCAGGATGCTGGCGAGCAGATCCATGATCTTCAGGCGCACGTTCAGCCAGCCGGTGACGAAGCCGGCCAGCGCGCCCGCGACGATCGCAAGCGCGGTCGCGGAAAACGGGTCGTAGCCGGCCGAGATCAGCGTCGCGGCGACGGCGCCGCCGAGCGGAAAGCTGCCGTCGACGGTGAGGTCGGGGAAGTTGAGGATGCGAAACGAGATCAGCACCCCGAGGGCGACGAGGCTGAAGATCAGGCCGATCTCCAGTGCGCCCAGAAACGAGAACAGAGACATGATGGGAAAATCCTGTTGCTTCCCGGCCGGACGTGTACGGCCGGGCGAAGCGAACGGGCGGCCCGGGTGGGAGCCGCCCGTCCGGCGATGTCGTCGAGGCCCGGATCGGGCCTGCAAGCGCGGCGGTCGGGCCGCGGGCTTACTTGATGACCGTCTTCGCTTCCTTCACGAGATCCGGCGCCAGCGTGACGCCCTGCTTCGCGGCCGCGCCCGTATTGACGAACAGTTCGAGGTTGCTGCTCGTCTCCGACGCGATCGCGCCCGGCTTCTCGCCCTTCAGGATGCGCGCGACGACCTTGCCGGTCTGCCGGCCCAGATCGCCGTAATTGATGCCGAGCGCCGCGATGCCGCCGCGCTTCACGCTGTCGGTGTCGCCCGCGACGAGCGGAATCTTCGCTTCGTTCGCGACCTTCACCAGCGCTTCGTACGCGGACACGACGTTGTTGTCGGTGTTCGTGTAGATCACGTCGACCTTGCCGATCAGGCTCTTCGCGGCCGGGCCGATGTCGACGGTGCGCGGTGCGGCCGCTTCCTTCAGCGCCATTCCCTGCTTCGCGAGGAGCTCCTTGAGCTCCTTCACGACGACGACCGAATTCGCCTCGCCCGGGTTGTAGACCATGCCGACCGTCTTCGCATTCGGCACGACGCGCTTGATCAGCGCGACCTGGCGGTCGAGCGGCAGCTTGTCGGATACACCCGTCACGTTGGTGCCCGACGGCCCCCAGCCCTTCACGAGCTGCGCGGCGACCGGATCGGTCACGCCCGAGTAGACGACCGGCACGCTCTTCGTCGCCGCGACGACCGACTGCGCGGCCGGTGTCGCGATCGCGACGATCACGTCGGGCTTGTCGCCGACGAACTTGCGTGCGATCTGCGCGGCCGTGCCCGTGTTGCCCTGCGCGCTCTGGTATTCCCACTTGAGCTTGTCGTCGCCGTAACCTTGCGCCTTCAGTTCGGCGCGCACGCCGTCGCGGATCGCATCGAGCGCCGGATGGTCGACGATCGACAGCACCTTGACCGTCTGCGCGTGCGCGGCGCCGGCCAGCGCGAGTGCGGCGACGCCGGCCGTGATCGAACGGATCGCGAAAGTCTTGAAACGATTCATGGGTGAGTCTCCCCCGTATTGTGTCGGTTCTGGATGATGGATTCCCGCCGCCGTCGGGCGGGCGCCCGCCGCACGTGCGAGACGCGGGCGATCGGCCCGCGCACGCTCCGGGAAAGCGTGCGGCGGCGAACGCACGAGGATACCATTTCCGCAGACCACCGCCTGACTCCGCGCTTTCGCGCGAGCGGCCGATGCGCGGCGCCGCCGCGCCCCCATGAAATGCCTGGAAAGCCCGGCTGGCGGCGCTCCGCGCCGGTCCCGGCGCAACGCGCCAGCCGCGCTCGCGGCTTTACGTTATGCTGTCCGCCGACCCGATCCACACCATCGGAGGGGACATGAAACGAACGATTCGTGCGATCGCCTTCGCGGCCGTCGCGCAGGCGCTGCCGGGCGCGGCATTCGCGCTGACCGACGGCAGCGCGCAATATGACGACTGCATGCTCAATGCCCTGCGCGAAAGCCGCAACGGCGCCGCCGCGCAGTTGATCCAGCGCTCGTGCGACGCGCTGTACCGCAACAACGCGATGCTGCTGCCGCGCGAGCGGCGCGTTCACGAGTGCATCGTGCAGTCGCTGCCCGGCGTGCGCGACAACTACGCGATCCAGCAGATCATGGCGATCTGCTCGCGGCGCGGCGAGATGTAGGATCGGCGCGCGCCTGCCGCACCAATGAACAAAGGGCCTGCGCGAGCAGGCCCTTTTCGTTCAGCGGTCCGACCGGTGAGCGGCGTTCAGAACGACGCGACCATCGAGCCCTTGAACTGCTTCTTGATGAATTCCTTCACTTCCGGCGACTGGTACGCCTTGACCAGCTTCTTCACCCACGGCTGATCCTTATCCTTCGCGCGCACGGCGATCAGGTTCGCGTACGGGCTCGTCAGCGATTCGAGCGCGATCGCGTCCTTGGTCGGCTGCAGGTTCGCGGCCAGCGCGTAGTTCGTGTTGATCACGGCCGCGTCGACGTCCGACAGCACGCGCGGCAGTTGCGCGGCGTCGAGTTCGGAGATCTTCAGCTTCTTCGGGTTCTCGGCGATGTCGAGCACCGTCGCGTTGTTGCCGCCCGTGCCGGCGCCCGATTTCAGCTTGATCACGCCTTGCGTCTGCAGCAGCAGCAGCGCGCGGTTTTCGTTCGACGGATCGTTCGGCACCGCGAGCTTCGCGCCCTGCGGCAGATCCTTCAGCGACTTGAACTTCTTCGAGTACACGCCGATCGGCGAGATGTAGGTCAGGCCCGCGCTGACGATCTTGTAGCCGCGCTGCTTCACCTGGCTGTCGAGGTAGGGCTGGTGCTGGAAGCTGTTCGCATCGAGGTCGCCCGAGTCGAGCGCCGCGTTCGGCTGCACGTAGTCGTTGAACTCGACGACCTTCACGTTCAGGCCTTCCTTCTCTTTCGCGACCTTCTGCACGACTTGCCACACTTCCGAATCCGGGCCGGCGACCGTGCCGACCTTGATCACCTTGTCTTCGGCGTGCGCGCCTGCCGACAGCGTCAGCGCGGCACCGGTGGCCAGCACGGAAAATACCTTCAGGAGACTGCGACGCTTCATCTGTTTCTCGCTTTCTTGCTTACTTGAAATGGGGCGCGATACGGGTATGCCCCGACTCGCAGGAAGGGCCAAATGGTGTCACAGGATCGGCGGGAAGTGAAATACATCCCGCTCATATGGGTATGCACCCGCGCAGTGCCGCCGGCGGCCGATGCACGACACGGCCGTTAGTTGCAGTTTTTCTCGACGCATCGGTCCATCGCCGCATCGGCCCATCGGCCGACACACGTCACGCCGCCACCGTCTCGTCGGCAACCTTCGCGCCGAAGGCCGGTTCGGCCGCCCGCGCACCGGCCCCGCGCGGCGACGGGCCGCCGGCATCGCCGACCCGGAACGCGCCGACCGCATCGCGCAGCCGCGCGGCCTGTTCCTGCAGCGACGCGGCCGCCGCAGCGGCTTCCTCGACCAGCGCCGCGTTCTGCTGGGTCACCTGGTCCATCTGCGTGACCGCGCGCCCGACCTGCGTGATGCCGCTCGCCTGCTCCTCGGATGCCGCCGCGATCTCGCCCATGATGTCGGTCACGCGCGCGACCGCCTGCAGGATCTCGCCCATCGTCGTACCGGCCTGGCCGACCAGCGTCGAGCCGTTGCGCACGCGCTCGACCGAATCGACGATCAGCGCGCGGATCTCCTTCGCGGCCGTCGCGCTGCGCTGCGCGAGCGAGCGCACCTCGCCTGCGACCACCGCGAAGCCGCGGCCCTGCTCGCCCGCGCGCGCAGCCTCGACCGCCGCGTTCAGCGCGAGGATGTTGGTCTGGAATGCGATGCCCTCGATCACGCCGATGATGTCGGCGATCTTGCGCGAGCTGTCGTCGATCTCGCCCATCGTGCCGATCACGCGGTTCACGACGTCGCTGCCCGTGCGCGCGATGTCCGACGCGTTGTTCGCGAGCCCGCTCGCCTGCCGCGCGTTGTCGGCATTCTGCTTCACCGTCGCGGTCAGTTGCTCCATGCTCGCGGCCGTTTCCTCGAGCGACGCGGCCTGCTCCTCGGTGCGCTGCGACAGGTCGTCGTTGCCGGCCGAGATCTGGCGGCTCGCCGACGCGATCGCTTCGGCCGACTGGCGAATCCCGCCAATCGTCGCCTGCAGCCGCGCCTGCATGTCGTGCATCGCGGCCATCATGCTCGTGCGGTCGCCCGCGCGCACCGGCACCGGCTGCGTCAGGTCGCCCTGCGCGATGCGCGTCGCGAGCGCGGCCGCTTCGTCAGGCTCGCCGCCGAGGCTGCCGCGCACGTTGCGGATGATCACCAGCATCGCCGCGCTGATCACGAGGCCGATCACGAACACCACGGCCAGATGGCCAAGCAGCGTCCGGTAGTAGACGGTGTCGATGTCCTTCAGGAACACGCCGCTCGAGATGTTCCAGTCCCACGGCGCGAACCGCGTGACATAGCTGATCTTCGGTACGGCCGTCTCGCTGTGCGGCAGCCGCCCGCGATATTCGGCGAAACCGCTGCCGGTCGCCTTCGCCGCGTTCAGGATCGTCACGAACAGCGGCTTGCCGTCCGGATCGAGATAGTCGCCGACCTGCGTGTCGACGAGCTTCGGCAGCGTCGGATGCATCAGCACGACCGGCTTCGAATCCATCACGAACACGTAGCCCGAATCGCCGTAGCGCATCGCGGCGAGGCGCGCGAGCGCGTCGCGCTTCGCGTCGGCCTCGGGCAGCGTGCCGTTCTGCGCGAGCGTGTAATAGGCCTTCACGATGCCCGCCGCCGAGTCGACGAGATTCGCGATACCGGCCTTGCGTTCGGCGAGCATCGTCGCGCGGGTCTCGTAGGCGCTCCATGCGCCGACGCCCAGGAGACCGATCCATACCAGCGCAAGCGCGAGCCACAGCTTGCGATTCAAACTCATTCTGCTCATCTGCGTGCCTCTGTCGATGTCGATGCATCCGGCGCGCGAACGGCCTGCCGCGCGCAAACGGTTGCCCTTTCATTTACGGCAACGAGGCTTGCATCTTGAATACGCGCGGCCGCAGCGAACCGGCGATCAACGGGCACGGCGCCCGTCGCGAGGCCGCGCCGACGCGACAGCCCGCGTCCGCTGTGCTAAAAAGACCGGCTGGCCGGCGCGCGAAGCGCCGGCATCATTCCAGGGCCATCCATGTACGTCATCGACATCCACTACACCGCGTCGCTCGAGCGCATCGACGACGCGCTCGAACGCCACCGCGCGTACCTGCAGCCGCAGTTCGACAAGGGCATCTTCATCGCGGCGGGGCCGAAGGTGCCGCGCGAAGGCGGCATGATCCTCGCGGCCCGCATCGATCGCGACGCGCTCGACGCGATCCTCGAGACCGACCCGTTCGTCACCGAGGGGCTCGCCACGTATCGCGTGACGGAATTCCGGGTCACGCGCGCCGCCTCCGGCTTCAACGTGCCGGCGCTGCCGTAACGCGACTTCGGCGCAACGCGCGCATGCCGACGCGCCGCCCGGCGGACAGCGCATGCGCGCCACGATGAGAAAGGGAAAGCGCGACGACGCAGGACGGCCGTCACGCGAAACGCCGGGCCGGGCGCCCGGCGGCCGCCGGTCAGTCGACCAGCAGCTTCAGGTCGTGGACCCACGGAGCCGGGCCCTGGCCGTCGCGCACGAACAGGCGCAGCTTGCCGTCGCGGTCGAACACGTAGCTCGCGGCCGTGTGATCCATCGTGTAGCTGCCGGGCGTCTTGCCGGGCACCTTCGCGTAGTACACGCGGAAATCCTTCGTGACCTTCTTGAGCTGCGCTTCGTCGGCCGGCCGCAGGCCGATGAACGACGGATCGAACGCGGGCACGTACTGGCCGAGCAGCGCCGGCGTGTCGCGCTCCGGATCGACGGTGACGAACAGCACCTGCACGCGTTTCGCGGCATCCGGCCCGAGCTGCTTCAGCGCTTCGGACAATTCGGCCATCGTGGTCGGGCACACGTCCGGGCAATGCGTATAGCCGAAGAACATCACGACCGCACGGCCCTTGAAGTCGGCGAGCGTGCGGATCTTGCCGGTCGTATCGGGCAGCGAGAAGTCGCTGCCGAACTGCGTGTTGCCGGTGATGTCGAGATTCTGGAATTTCGGCGCGTTGTCGCATCCGGCGAGCAGCAGCGCTGCCGTGAATGCGCACGCGAGCATCCAGCCTTGGCGCGCGCGGCGCCCGAACCGTGATTGGAGCATTGCGTTCAAACCGTGCGGTTACACGCCGAGCAGCGGGCGTGCATAGTGATCGACGAGCAGCGCCGCGAACAGCAGCGACAGATAGACGATCGAGTAGCGGAAGGCCTTGCGGGCGAGCTCGTCCGAATAGTCGCGATGGATCTTCCACGCATATGCGAGAAACACCGCGCCGAGCAGCACCGCGCTCGTCAGGTAGACGGCCCCGCTCATCCCGGAAATGAACGGCATCAGCGCGACCGCGAACAGGATCACCGTATACAGCAGGATGTGCAGGCGCGTGAACTTCTCGCCGTGCGTGACGGGCAGCATCGGCAGCCCGGCGTTCTCGTAATCCTTGCGGCGATAGAGCGCGAGCACCCAGAAATGCGGCGGCGTCCAGACGAAGATGATCAGCACGAGGATCCACGCGTCGCCCGGCACCGCGCCGGTGACCGCCGCCCAGCCGAGCGCCGGCGGCATCGCGCCCGACGCGCCGCCGATCACGATGTTCTGCGGCGTCATCGGCTTGAGCAGCAGCGTGTAGATCACCGCGTAGCCGACGAACGTCGCGATCGTCAGCCACATCGTCAGCGGGTTCGTGAACGTATAGAGCGTCCATGCGCCGACGCTGCCGAGCACGGCCGAGAACAGCAGGATCTGCGGCGTCGTGATCTCGCCGCGCGCGGACGGGCGCCACGCGGTGCGGCGCATCATCGCGTCGATCTTCTGCTCGACGAGGCAGTTGATCGCGAACGCGGCGCCGGCCAGCAGCCAGATGCCGACGGTGCCGCCGATCAGCACATGCCACGGCACCATGCCCGGTGTCGCGAGGAACATGCCGATCACCGCGCAGAACACCGCGAGCTGCGTGACACGCGGCTTCGTCAGCGCCATGTACTGGGAAAAGCGGCTACCGGGCGATTGGGAGAGGGTGCTTTGCATGGGGGCGGTCACGCCGGGGCGGCGTCGCGCGCAGGCTGCGCGACACGGCCGGGGCGGCTTGAAAGGATGCGAAAGTTTAACATGACGACGAGCAGCAACAGGATCGCGGCCCCGCCGTTGTGCGCGACCGCGACCGGCAGCGGCCACTGCAGCACGATGTTGGTCAGGCCCGTCACGAACTGCAGCAGGACGACCAGCAGCACGCCGTTCGCGGGCCGCCGCAGCGATTCGAAGCGGCGCATCTTCAGCGCGAACGCGACCAGATAAGCGACCACGACGAACGCGAACGTGCGGTGCGTCCAGTGGATCGCGACCAGCGCGTCCTGCGTGATCGCGTCGCCGTCCTTCGTCATCCCGAGCGCGCGCCACAGGTGGAAGCCGTGCTGGAAATCCATCGGCGGAATCCACTGGCCGTTGCAGGTCGGGAAGTCGGTGCACGCGAGCACCGCGTAGTTGGTGCTGACCCAGCCGCCGAGCGCGATCTGCACGACCAGCAGCACGAGCGCCGCGAGCGCGGCCGCCCGGTAACGCCCGGCCTCCGGGTCATGCGACGGCAGCGGCGTCTGCCGCGCCGCGAGCCAGCCCAGCGTGCCGAGCAGCGTGAGGCCGAGCAGCAGGTGGATCGTGACGATCACCGGCTGCAGCTTCATCGTGACCGTCCATGCGCCGAACGCGCCCTGCACGAGGATCAGCAGCAGCAGGCTCGTCGGCCACCACGGCGACACGTGCAGCGGGCGGCGGCGCAGCCGCGCGGCCCACGCGATCGCCACCTGCGCGATGATCAGCACGCCGATCGCCATCGCGAAATAGCGGTGGATCATCTCGATCCACGCCTTCGTCATGCTGACCGGCCCGGTCGGCATCGCCTGGTGCGCGGCCGTGATCGCCGCATGCGCGATGAACGGCGACGACGTGCCGTAGCAGCCGGGCCAGTCGGGGCAGCCGAGCCCCGAATCGGTCAGCCGCGTGAAGCCGCCGAACATCACGAGGTCGAGGGTTAGGAACGTGGTGATCCACACGAGCTTGCGGAACTTGTCGTCGTCGGCCTTCACCCACACGTACGACAGCGGCAGCAGTGCGATGCACAGGCCGATCAGGCCGAGTTGCAGTAGATACGACATCGGAATGGTGCCTCGTCCTCTTGCCTCAACCGATGCTCGACCACTTCAGCAGCTTCGTCACGTCCGACTTGATCTTGCTGGGATTCGGGTCTTTCGGGAAACGCATCATCAGGTTGCCGTTCGGGTCGACCATGTAGATGTGGTCGCTGTCCTTCGTGCCGGCATCGGCCGGCAGCCACGCGGCCACCGCGGCCGGATCCGCGACGAGCCGGCGCGTGTCCGGATACGCGTCCAGCACCTTTTGCGGCGTCGGGCCCGCATCGCTGCGCAGCCATACCATCGTGATCCGGTGCCGTTCGCCCGCCTGCGTGACGCGGATCTGGCGCATGAAATAGAGCTTGCGCGCGCAGGCGTCGTCGCACGCGCTGCGGTCGGTCATCACGAACAGCCAGACACCGCGCAGCGACGACAGCGGCACCGTCTTGCCGGTTTCGTCGGTGACCTGCAGATCCGCCGGGATCGGGCGCTGCGGCTCGATCAGCGTGCCGTAATTCGTCGATCCACCCTTCGGCTTGATCACGTAATAGGTGAAGTACGACGCGATCATCGGTGCGGCGCACACGAGACCCAGCAGCACGAGCATCCAGCGGCCGCGCTTGCGGGCCTCGGGCGACATCGGCGCTGCGGCCGGACCTTGACGGGAAGATTGCATGGACAAATCAGACCTCTCGAAACGAACCCGCGGCGCCGGCGCCGCGTCCTGGCATGACGCTCACGCGCCGGTCGACTTCTTCGCCGCACGCCGCGCGGCGTACAGGCCGAAGCCGAGCGCGGCCGCCGCCATCGCCCACCACTGAAACATATAACCGTAATTGCGCTCGACGCCGGTCGTCGCCGCCGGCCAGTCGCGCACGAGCTTGTCGCCGTCGTCGCTCGTCTGCTGGATCACGAACGGCTGCAGCGGCAGCCCGGTTTCCTTCGCATACGCGGCGACGTCGAGGTTCTGGCGGATCTTCTGGTGCGCGGCCGACCCGCCTTCGCCGAGCTCGAACGCGCGCGACGCATCGGCGCGCGCGATGCCGACGATCTCGACCTCGCCCGCCGGCGTCGCGAACGGCTCGATCGCCGTGCGATCGGCGATGTTGCGCGGCAGCCAGCCGCGATTCACGAGCACGACGCCGCCGCCCGTGAGTTTAAACGGCATCACGACGTAAAAACCCGGCTGGTCGTTATACGGCCGATTGTCGAGGAACACCGCTTGCTCGGGCATGAAACGGCCTTTCGCCCGCACGCGGTGAAACTCGATCGACGCGAGCGGAACCGGCTGCGCGCCGAGATCGACCGGCGCCGCCTGCTCGTAGCGCGCGATGCTCGCCTGCAGCGCCTCCTTCTGGTGCGCACGGTCGCGTTGCCAGAAACCGAGACGGATCGTGACGGCGACGACGACGAGGATCAGCAGCGCAGGCAGCCAGCGAATCTTCATCGTGCGGCCCGCCCAGCACGTGCGCGAAAGCGAAGTGCGATAATTATCCTCTTCCTTTCGAATTGCCGTCGTCCGGTTCGTGTCATGCACATACTCGTTCCCATCGCCTTCGTCCTCATCATTGCCAGCATGGGCTCGGCGCTCTACTTCATGATGCACGACCGCGGCCATACGAAGCGCATGGTCTGGTCGCTCGCCACCCGCGTCGGGTTGTCGGTGTCGCTGTTCCTGTTCATCCTGTTCGCGAACTGGATGGGCTGGATCCATTCGACCGGCCTGCCGATCGGACGTTGATGCCGTTGCCGCGCCGGCTGCCGCGACCGCTGTGACATTTCGCCGCACGGCCGCGCCACCAAGCAAAAGCGCCGCCTGACTGAGTCGCGGCGGCGCCGGGGCGGTGTCGGCCGCGGCTTCGCCGCCGCGCCCGCACACCAATGAAAACGGCCCGCGCATCGCTGCGCGGGCCGTTTTTCCATTTACAGCCAGTAGACGACGACGTACAGGCCGAGCCAGACGACGTCGACGAAGTGCCAGTACCACGCGGCGCCTTCGAACGCGAAGTGATGATCGGGCTTGAAGTGGCCGCGGATCATCCGCACCAGCACCACCGCGAGCATCGTGCCGCCGAGGAACACGTGGAAGCCGTGGAAGCCGGTCAGCAGGAAGAACGTCGAACCGTACACGCCCGAGTTCAGCGTCAGGTTCAGTTCGTTGTACGCGTGGTAGTACTCGAAGCCCTGCAGGAACAGGAAGCAGATCCCGAACACGAGCGTCGCGGCCAGCCACGCAATCGCCTTCTTGCGATGATCGTCGCGCAGCGCGTGGTGCGAGATCGTCAGCGTCACGCCCGACGACAGCAGGAGCGCGGTGTTCAGCGTCGGGATCGGCCACGGGCCCATCGTCTTGAAGTGACCGGCGAGCGCGGCGGGGCCTTCGTTCGGCCACACGGCGGAGAAGTCCGGCCAGATCAGCTTGTAGTCGAGGCTGCCGAGCTGGTGCAGCGCGATTTCACGCGCATAGAACAGCGCGCCGAAGAACGCGCCGAAGAACATGACTTCCGAGAAGATGAACCAGCTCATGCTCCAGCGGTACGACTTGTCGACGTTCTTGCCGTAATGACCGCCTTCCGATTCGGCGATCGCGTCGCCGAACCAGTGATACAGCGTGAAGAGCAACCACAGCAGGCCGAGCAGCGCCGTAAACGGCGCCCAGTCGTGACCGTTGATCCACAGCGCTACCGACCCGAGCATGACCAGCAGGCCGATGGCCGCGCTGATCGGATGCTGCGACGGATGCGGCACGAAATAGTACGGGGTCTGGTTTTGACCGCTCATGCTTGATTCTCCACTTCAGTCCAATTTGTGTACCGGAAACGCTCCGGCTTTATTTCTTGCGCGGCGAGACTGCCGCCGCTCTTTCCTGCACGCCGCGCCGTGGCGCCGCGCACTGCATTCTTTCGTGGCCGCGGGCCGCCAGCCGCGCGCCTCAGCCCACGACGGCACGCACGATCAGGATCAGCACGCCGATGAACACGCCGGCCGCGATCAACGCGACGATCAGCACGTGCAGCGGATTGAGCTGCGTCGCATCGGCCTCCAGGTCGCGCCGCTTGCGCACCCCGAAGAACGACCACAGCACCGCTCTCAGCGCCTGACCGAACGTTCCGCTCCGCTTGACCTCCGTCATCGCCCCGCCTCCGTCTTCATGCGTCCGGCTTCGCCGCACCCTGCGCCGCCGTACTGCGCTGCGCCGGTGCCGGCGTGGCCGGTGTATTCAGTTCGAAGAACGTGTACGACAACGTGATCGTCTTTACGTCCTTCGGCAATTTCGGGTCGATCACGAACACCACCGGCATCTTGCGCGACTCGTTCGCGGTCAGCGTCTGCTGCGTGAAGCAAAAGCACTCGATCTTCTTGAAGAACTCCGTCGCCTGCTTCGGCGCGTAGCTCGGAATCGCCTGCGCCACGACCGGCCGGCCCTGCCCGTTCGTCACGTCGTACACGATCGTCGTCAGTTCGCCCGGATGCACGTCGAGACTGTTGTGCTCCGGCTTGAACCCGAGCGGCCCGCGTGCGTTCGCGTCGAACTCGACCGACACCGTGCGGCTATAGTCGACCTGCGAGTTCTTCACCTCGCGCTCGCTGACATCGCGCTGCACCAGGTTGTTGATGCCGGTGATCTGGCAAATCGCCCGATACATCGGGATCAGCGCGAAGCCGAAACCGAACATCAACCCGGCCACGACGAAGAGCTTCACCAGCATCGAACGATTGAACGCACGATCCACGGCGCCCTCTTCCGGCTTCGACATACGACGACTTCCTCGCTACTGCGTCAATTACTGCATCAGTGGGTGGACAGCCACCACTGCTTGATCACGACACCCACGAAAAAAACGGCGGCGATGACGAGCAGGGTGAGGCCGAGCCGCTTGTTGCCCGCGCGGATCTGCTCGGGCGTTCGTCTTTCTTGTGGATTCCGGGTCATCTGCAACTTCGCTGAAACTTCGCTGATCCATCGATTCGGCGCCCGCCGCTGCCTGCCTGTGCGGCAGGCAGCGGCGGAACGCCGGGTGACACTTACTCGACGTGCGGCGGTTGCTCGAACGTGTGGAAGGGAGCCGGGCTCGGCACCGTCCACTCGAGGCCGGTCGCGCCGTCCCACGGCTTGTCCGATGCCTTTTCCAGCTCGCCGCCGCCGCGGTAGGCCGGCAGCGCGACCGCGAACAGGAAGTACACCTGCGCGAGGCCGAAGCCGAATGCGCCGATCGTCGCCACCTGGTTGAAGTCCGTGAACTGCGCCGGGTAGTCCGCATAGCGGCGCGGCATGCCCGCGAGACCGACGAAGTGCATCGGGAAGAACGTCAGGTTGAAGAAGATCATCGACGCCCAGAAGTGGATCTTGCCGCGCGTCTCGTTGTACATCCAGCCCGTCCACTTCGGCGCCCAGTAGTACCAGCCCGAGAACAGCGCGAACAGCGAGCCGGCCACCAGCACGTAGTGGAAGTGCGCGACCACGAAGTAGGTGCCGTGATACTGGATGTCGAGCGGCGCCATCGCGAGCATCAGGCCCGTCAGGCCGCCGAACGTAAACACGAACAGGAAGCCGATCGCGAACAGCATCGGCGTTTCGAACGTCATCGAGCCGCGCCACATCGTCGCGAGCCAGTTGAACACCTTCACGCCCGTCGGCACCGCGATCAGCATCGTCGCGTACATGAAGAACAGCTGGCCGGTGACCGGCATGCCCGTGGCGAACATGTGGTGCGCCCAGACCATGAACGACAGGATCGCGATCGACGCCGTCGCGTACACCATCGAGCTGTAGCCGAACAGCGTCTTGCGCGCGAACGCCGGGATCACCTGCGACACGATCCCGAACGCCGGCAGAATCATGATGTACACCTCGGGGTGGCCGAAGAACCAGAAGATGTGCTGGTACATCACCGGGTCGCCGCCGCCTGCCGCGTTGAAGAACGACGTGCCGAAGTGGCGGTCGAACAGCACCATCGTGATCGCGCCTGCCAGAACCGGCATCACGGCGATCAGCAGGTACGCAGTGATCAGCCACGTCCACGCGAACATCGGCATCTTCATCAGCGTCATGCCCGGTGCGCGCATGTTCAGGATCGTCACGACGATGTTGATCCCGCCCATGATCGACGACGCGCCCATGATGTGGACCGCGAAGATCGCGAAGTCCATGCCCGGGCCCATCTGCGTCGACAGCGGTGCGTACAGCGTCCAGCCGGCGGCCGTCGCGCCGCCCGGCGCGAAGAACGAACCGACCAGCAGCACGGCCGCGACCGGCAGCAGCCAGAAGCTGAAGTTGTTCATGCGCGCGAACGCCATGTCGGATGCGCCGATCTGCAGCGGAATCATCCAGTTCGCGAAGCCGACGAAGGCCGGCATGATCGCGCCGAACACCATGATCAGGCCGTGCATCGTCGTGAGTTCGTTGAAGAACTCCGGACGCATGATCTGCAGGCCCGGCTCGAACAGCTCGGCACGGATGCCGAGCGCCATCACGCCGCCCGACAGGAACATGATGAACGAGAACAGCAGGTACAGCGTACCGATGTCCTTGTGGTTGGTGGCGAACAGCCAGCGACGCCAGCCGTGCGGGGCTTCGTGCGCGTGGTCGTCGTGCGCGTGGTCCGCGGCTACGTCGTGCCCGATGCTAGACATGAGAATCTCCTAATGCGAATACGTCGACTAACTCAGCGACACGTCAAGCCGCCGGGCCGATCTCGACACGCCGGGCTTCCTTCGCGTCAGCCCCGCCCGTGATCGTTTCCGGCTTTTTGAGAATGATGTGGTCTTCCGCCACGCCTGCTGCCTTCAGCGCATCGCGCACGGCCTGGGCCCGATGCTTCGCCAGTTCGGCGTTCGCGTCGGCCGAGCCGGTCTTGTCGGTGAAGCCCGACAGCGCGAGCTTCGCGTCCGGATGCGCCTTCGCATAGTCGACCGCAGCGGCGATCGCCGCCTTTGCGTCGGCCGGCAGCACGCTCTTGCCCGTCTCGAAGTAGATCGTCGACAGTGCGGCCGATGCCGCTGCCGCCGGCTGCTCGGCGCCCGACGCGGCTTGCGCCGGTGCCGAAGCCGCTTCTGCCGGTGCCGCGCCCGCCGTGTCTTCCGGCATCTTGCCGTTGCGTGCGTCGGCCACTTGCTTCGGCTGCAGCAGGTCGTTCTTGTGGTTGCCCCACGAGTTGCGTTCGTACGTGACGACCGAGGCGATGTCGAGGTCCGACAGCGATGCCCACGACGGCATCGCGCCCTTGCCGTGCAGCACGCGCTCGACGTGGGCCGCGATCGGGCCGTTCACGATCGGGCTGCCGTCCATCGCCGGGAACGCGCCGAGGCCCTTGCCGTTCACCTGGTGGCAGGCCGCGCAGTTCGCCTTGTACACTTCCTCGCCGTGCGCGACGAGTTCGGCCATCGTGTAGACCTTGTTCGGATCGACCGCCGCGCTGGCGAGCTTCGCCTTCTGCGCGGTGACCCACTTCGCGTAGTCGTCGTCCGACAGGACTTCGACCACGACCGGCATGTACGCGTGTTCCTTGCCGCACAGCTCGGTACAGAAACCGCGGAACGTCCCGACCTTGTCGGCCTTGAACCACGTATCGCGCACGAAGCCGGGGATCGCATCCTGCTTCACGCCGAACGCGGGCACGTACCACGAGTGGACGACGTCGTTCGCGGTCGTGATGATGCGGATCTTCTTGTTGACCGGCACGACGAGCGGATTGTCGACTTCCTGCAGATAGGTGTCGGTGATCGGCTTCTTGCCCATCACTTCGTCGCGCGGGGTGGTCAGCGTCGACAGGAAACCGATGCCCTCGCCCGGGCCCTTCACGTAGTCGTAGCCCCACTTCCACTGGTAGCCGGTGACCTTGATCGTGAGATCGGCGTTCGTCGTGTCCTTCATCGCGACGACGGCCTTCGTCGCCGGCAGCGCCATCAGCACGACGATGACGAACGGCACGATCGTCCAGATGATCTCGACGGTCGTGCTTTCATGGAAATTGGCGGCCTTGTGGCCCTTGGATTTGCGGTGCGCGAAGATCGAATAGAACATCACGCCGAACACGCCGACGAAGATCACCGTACACAGGATCAGCATCATCGTGTGGAGATCGTAGAGCTCCTCGGCGATTTTCGTGACCGGCGGCTGAAAGTTGATCTCGTTGACACGGGGGCCGCCCGGGCTATCACCGACCGCCAGGGCCGCACCGGCAAAGAGCAATCCGCTGCATGCCAGCACGCCCGCGAGGGCTCGCTTGATTGTTTTCATAGCATCCTTACCCAAAATTTCCATTCAAACCCTCCCCCGTCGCAAGCCGCCGGCCCGTTCCGGCCGATGGCTGCGCCTCGTCAGCCGCAGCGCCTGAGCGACACGCGCAGTTCGTCGGCGAACTGCGCACGCTTGTACTGCGCGAGATGCTGCCCGATTACGACGGTCTGCCCGCGCGACACCAGCCGAATCGGATCGCGTGGCGTCGCACCCGGCTCGACCCGCACCCAGCGCGGGTTGAATTCGATCTGCGTGAGCCGCTCCGCATCCATCCGCTCGATCACGAGCCGGTGCGGAAACAGCCTGATGCGCTCGTAATCGACCGCATGGCGAGCATAGATCGCAAATGCGACACCCACCGCCAGCAACTCGATGCCGGTGAAGGGCATGACGAGCCAGGCCCCTCTCCACATCAGCAACGCCGCGATCGCCAGCGAGAAGCCCGCGAGCGACGCGTAAAACAGCACGAACTGGCGTGGCGACACCGAACAGTTGCGTTTCATGAGCCAATCTTCGAGGATCGGTTCGCTGTCCGCCGTCTCCGCCAAAACCCTCGCTGCTTCCATCGCCGCCTCACGCGAATGGCATGCGATGCATGCCTGCATCGGACTCGTCGCCCCGTATTGCGGGGACCCCGGGACGACAAGCTGACGCATTATAGGCGGGTTCAATGGCATCCACAAGCAAGCGCCTATCGCCCGCCAAGCCAAGCGCGACAAGCTTTTCGGCCGTTTTAGCCGCCAATTCGACCCCGCTTTGCGCCGCTAATTTCAGACATAACAAAACCCCTCTTTACCGCTTTACCGATTCTTCGGACGCCCCTTGCCGATGTCCTCGATGCGCACGATCCCGTGCCCTTCCGCGGTCGTGCGCGGCACGGCCTTCCACGCGTGGCCGTAGATCACCTCGAAGGTCAGCGGAATGGTGCCGTCCTCGCGCCGGCGCGCGTCCAGCGCGTCGCCGAGCGCCGCGCGAAAGCGCCGCGTCGCGTGCCGCGGCACCGTGCGCTCGAACGGATAGGCGCCCCAGCGGCGCACGTCGGCCAGCAGGGAATCGGCGGATTTGTAGGTGACGGTCAGCACTTCCTGGTCCATCACGGGAATCTCGAAGCCGCTCTCGACGAGCATGTCGCCGAGGTCGTGCATGTCGACGAAATCGATCACACGCGCGGCGGGCGGCGCGATGCCGAGCGCCGCTTCGGCGTCCGCGCAGGCCGCGCGCAGCTCGCGCAGCGTGTCGGGGCCGAGCGTGCTGAACATCAGGAGCCCGTTCACGCGCAGCACGCGCTGCCATTCGGGGAAGACGGTATCGGGACGCGAATGCCAGTGGAGCGCGAGATTCGACCAGATCAGATCGAACGCGCCGCCCGGGAACGGCAGCGCGGCGAAGTCGGCCTGCGCGACGCGCGGGCCGCGCTGGCCCAGCGCCCGGCCGAGCGACGCCGGCAGCCAGCGGCGCCAGGAGGTCTGCTCGACTTCGCGCTGACCGGCCCGCGCGAGCATTGCGCCGGACAGGTCCACGCCGAACACCGGCGCTTCCGGAAAGCGCGCGCGCAGCGCCGGGAGATCGTCGCCCGGGCCGCAGCCCGCATCCAGCACGGCCGCGGGGCTCACCTTGATGTATTCGAGGCGCTCGTTCATCCGCTGCGCGATCTCGCGCGGCAGGAACGCAACCGCATCGAACGTGGCGGCACGGCGGTCGAAGATCCGCCGCAGGCGCCTGGCGTCATTGGCCGGACGGCCGGTTGAAGTCGAAGCTGGGGACATGTCGGGCACACTGGCGAAGAGCCCGAAGTATACTCGCTCGCCTCGCAAGCTTCATTGAGGCGGCATGCCAGGAGTGTTGCGATGGTCCGCGGTTCCGCCGAACGCTCGGTGCGCGTCGTTTTGTCGCACGTCGGAACATGGGTCGCGCGCGTTGCCGCGGTCGCGTTGCCGAACCGGTGCGCACTATGCGGCAATTTGTCACACATCGTGATTTGCGGCGCCTGCGATGCCGCGTACTGGAATGAAGCGCGGCTGCGCTGCGACGTCTGCGCGCTGCCGCTCGGCGTCGGGCACGCGCGATCGTCCGGCGGCAGTCGCCCCGGCGCCGGCCGCGCGGCCGCGTACCGGTGCGACGCGTGTCGCACCGCGCCGCCGCCGTTCGACGCGACGCTCGCGCTCGCCGATTACCGCGCGCCGCTCGACGGGCTCGCGCGCGGCCTGAAGTTTCATGCGCGGCTCGCGCTCGGCGGCGAATTCGCGGCCCGGCTCGCACGGCTGGTCGACGATACGCGTGATGCGCGCGGCTTCGACCTCGTCGCGCCGGTGCCGCTGTCGCACCGGCGGCTCGTCGCGCGGGGCTACAACCAGGCGTGGGCGATCGCGCGTCCGCTCGCGCGCAGGCTCGGCGTGCGGGCGGAGGCTGCCTTGCTCGCGCGCGTCGCCGACACCGCGCCGCAGTCGCGGCTCGACCGGCACGCACGACGCGACAACGTGATGGCGGCTTTCGCGGTGGCAGGCAGCGTCGCCGGTCGCCACATCGCGCTCGTCGACGACGTGATGACGTCCGGCGCGACGCTCGCGGCGGCCGCGCAGGCGTTGAAGGCGGCGGGCGCCGCGCGCGTGACGAATCTGGTTGCGCTGCGCACCGCCAGGGATTAATTAGATAGAGAAGCCGGTCGCCCGCGTGCGGCCGTCACGAACCGGCCGGCCGGATGCACGCGCGCGCTGCGCCGCTCCGGCCGCCCCAGCCCAACCGAAACATGTTCAACGTCGTTCTCGTCGCCCCCGAAATTCCGCCGAACACCGGCAACGTGATCCGCCTGTGCGCGAACACCGGCGCGCGCCTGCACCTGATCGAGCCGCTCGGCTTCCCGCTCGACGACGCGCGGATGCGTCGCGCCGGCCTCGACTATCACGAATATGCGCAGATGCGCGTGCACCGCGACTGGGACGCGTTCGTCGCCGCCGAAGCGCCGGAGCCTGCGCGGATGTTCGCGTTCACGACGCGCGGCTCGGGCCGCTTCCACGATCGTGCGTTCCTGCCCGGCGACTGGTTCGTGTTCGGCTCCGAAACGCGCGGCCTGCCCGCCGAGCTGCTCGAACGCTTTCCGAACGAACAGCGCGTGCGCCTGCCGATGCGGCCGGACAACCGCAGCCTGAACCTGTCGAACACGGTCGCGGTGGTCGTGTTCGAGGCGTGGCGTCAGGCCGGCTTCGAAGGCGGCGCATGACGCGCGACGTTCAGCGCGGCTCGATCCGCGCGAGCCGCGCGCGATACAGGTCGTAAATGTCGGACGAGAAGCACGCGAACACCACGCGTGCGAGAGTCGGCGCCTGCGGCAGCATTTCGATCACCGTGCCGACTGCGATGTCGACGGCCTGCTCGGCCGGATAGCGGTAAATCCCGCAACTGATCGCCGGAAACGCGATCGACGTCGCGGCAACCTCTTCGGCCAGCTCGATCGCGCGCCGGTAGCACGATGCAAGCAGCTCGGCCTCGCCGCGCGCGCCGCCATACCATACCGGGCCGACCGCATGAATCACATAGCGCGCCGGCAACCCGTGGCCGCGCGTGAGCTTCGCGTCGCCGGTGTCGCAGCCGCCGAGCGTGCGGCACTCGGCGAGCAGGCCGGGACCGGCCGCGCGGTGAATCGCGCCGTCGACGCCGCCCCCGCCGAGCAGCGAGCCGTTCGCGGCGTTGACGATCGCATCGACGTCGAGCGTCGTGATGTCGACGACCTGCGCATCGAGCGCGGTGGAATGGATTTGCAGCATGACGACCTCGCGGAACGCAGGAGACGCTTCAAGCGTAGTCCGCTTTGGCGCCGCGTGCCCGGCGCACCCGTGCCGGGCGATCCGGCCGGGCCTACTCCGCGCGCGCGTCGCGGCGCAGCAGACCGCTGACCGCGTCGCGCGGCGCGATGCCGTCGAACAGCACGCCGCACACCGCTTCCGTGATCGGCATTTCGATCGACTGCGCGCGCGCGAGCGCCAGCACGGCCTGCGCGCAGCGCACGCCTTCGGCCACGTGGCCGAGCGCGCCGAGGATGTCGTTCAGCGTGCGGCCGGCCGCCAGTTGCAGGCCGACCGTGCGGTTGCGCGACAGGTCGCCCGTCGCGGTGAGGATCAGGTCGCCGAGGCCCGTGAGGCCCGTGAAGGTTTCCGCGCGGCCGCCGAGCGCCACGCCGAGCCGCGACATTTCGGCGAGGCCACGCGTGATCAGCGCGGCGCGCGCGTTCAGCCCGAGACCGAGCCCGTCGGAAATGCCGGTCGCGATCGCCAGCACGTTCTTCACTGCGCCGCCGACCTCGACACCGACCACGTCGTCGCCCGTATAGATCCGCATCGCGCCGTGATGGAACGCGGCGAGCGTGCGCTCGCGGCATTCGACCGACGTGCTCGCCACCGTCAACGCGACGGGCAGCGACTGTCCGACCTCGCGCGCGAAGCTCGGCCCCGACAGCACGCCGTTGCTCCGCTGTTCGGGCAGCTCGGCCGCGATCACCCGATGCGGCAGCAGATGCGTGTCGGCCTCGAAGCCCTTGCAGACCCAGACGATGTGCGCGGGCACGCAGCCTGCGTCGCGCATCGCGCGACACAGCGTGCGCAGCCCGGCCACCGGCGCGGCGATCACGCACAGCGCATCGTCCGCGGCGCCATGCGCGAGCGCGGCGCCGAGATCGGCGTCGTAGCGCAGCGCGTCAGGCAGCGCGATGCCGTCCAGATAGCGGGAATTTTCGTGCCGGGCCTGCAGCCCGGCGATGAGCGCGGCGTCGCGCGCCCACAAAAGCGTATCGTGCCGCGCGGCCAGATGGCCCGCGAGCGCGGTGCCCCAAGCACCGGCGCCGAGAACGGCTACTTTCATACCCAGCACCGGTCCGAGCGAAACGTCAGTTCAGCGTCGTGCCATTCGGCGCGCCGTTCGGCGCACCTGCTGCGCCGCCGGCCTGCTGCTGAAGCTGCGCGAGACGCTGCTCGTACAGCGCCTGGAAGTTGATTTCCGCCAGGTGGATCGGCGGGAAGCCGGCACGCGTGATCGCGTCGGCAATGTTCGAGCGCAGGTACGGGAACAGGATCGTCGGGCAC
The DNA here is from genome assembly GCF_001534535.1 of Burkholderia sp. MSMB1459WGS. Taxonomy (NCBI): domain Bacteria; kingdom Pseudomonadati; phylum Pseudomonadota; class Betaproteobacteria; order Burkholderiales; family Burkholderiaceae; genus Burkholderia; species Burkholderia sp. MSMB1459WGS. The sequence continues at coordinate 56,858 of NZ_LPMU01000034.1, read as the reverse complement.
GCGATGCCGACGAGCGGGTCGAGCTGTTCGTCCGGAATGTTGCGAATGTCGAAAATGCCGGCCTGCTTCGCTTCGATCAGGAACGCGACCTTGTCCTTCACCTTCGCGGTGACGGTACCCGACACGACGACTTCGAAGACGCTTTCCGCGAGGCGGTCGGCCTTGACGTCGACTTCGACTTCAACCGACGGCATGTCCTGCTCGAGGAAGATCGCCGGCGAATTCGGCTGCTCGAGCGACATATCCTTCAGGTAGACGCGCTGGATGTTGAAGAACGGTTGGTTTTCGACGTCGGACATGGTGTTTCCCTAAAAGTGGTGACGGGGCGGCCCGGCTGTGCGCCGGCCGCCACGGATGAATCCTGCGCGCCCAAGCCGCGGCGCGGCCGGCGGCCATTCTGCCCTAATCAGGCCGCTTGCAGAAGCGGCACGAGGCCGCCTTCGCGGTCGAGCTTCGACAGATCGTCGTAGCCGCCGACGTGCGTGTCGCCGATATAGATCTGCGGCACCGTGCGGCGCCCCGTGCGCGTCATCATTTCCTCGCGGCGGGCCGGATCGCGGTCGATCAGCACCTTTTCGATCTGCTCGACACCGCGCAGCTTCAGCAGGCGCTCGGCCTGCATGCAATACGGACACACCTGCGTGCTGTACATCAAAACCTTGTTCACTTCGCCACTCCTTGTTTGACGACCGGCATCCCGGCCTGCTGCCAGGCGGCCACGCCGCCTTCGAGCACGTGCACCTCGGCGTAACCCGCCGCCTCGACCTCGCGCGCCGCCTTCTGCGACTGCTGGCCGTTCTGGCAGACGAGCAGCACCGGGGTGCTCTTGTTCTTCGCGACCTGCGCAATTTTCGCGCCGATCTCGCCCGCCGCGACCTGACGCGCCGACGGCAGGTGGCCGGCGGCGAAATCGGACGCGGCGCGCAGGTCGATCACGACCGCGTTGCGACGGTTGATGAGCTGCGTCGCCTCCGCGGCGGACAGGCCGCCGCGACCGCGGCGCAGGGCGGGCCATGCGAGCAGGCCACCGGAAACCACCAGGATCGCGATCAGGGCCAGGTTGGTGTAATTGGTAAAGAACGTCACGGAATTCCGCCGAAAGAAGAGAAATCGGATGAGGACAATCCCGCCATTATAAAATAACCGCCTTGCGCGATGGCGGGCCCGGTCCGGGCGCCGCGCGACGCGCCCCGCTTCCCTTCACTACCGACCGCAGATCCATGTACAAACTCGTTCTCATCCGCCACGGCGAATCGACGTGGAACAAGGAAAACCGCTTCACCGGCTGGGTCGACGTCGACCTGACCGAACAGGGTCGCAACGAGGCCTACCAGGCCGGCGAATTGCTCAAGGAGGCCGGCTACACGTTCGACATCGCGTATACGTCGGTGCTCAAGCGCGCGATCCGCACGCTGTGGCACGTGCAGGACAAGATGGATCTGATGTACCTGCCGGTCGTCCACTCGTGGCGCCTGAACGAGCGCCACTACGGCGCGCTGTCGGGCCTGAACAAGGCGGAAACGGCCGCGAAGTTCGGCGACGAGCAGGTGCTCGTGTGGCGCCGCAGCTACGACACGCCGCCGCCCGCGCTCGAGCCGACCGACGAGCGCGCGCCGTTCGACGATCCGCGCTATGCGAAGGTGCCGCGCGAGCAATTGCCGCTCACCGAGTGCCTGAAGGACACGGTCGCGCGCGTGCTGCCGCTGTGGAACGAATCGATCGCGCCGGCGGTGCGCGCCGGCAAGCAGGTGCTGATCGCCGCGCACGGCAATTCGCTGCGCGCGCTGATCAAGTATCTCGACGGCATCTCGGACAGCGACATCGTCGGCCTGAACATCCCGAACGGCGTGCCGCTCGTCTACGAACTCGACGAGAACCTGAAGCCGATCACGCACTATTACCTCGGCGACCAGGAAGCGATCGCGCAGGCGCAGGCCGCCGTCGCGAAGCAGGGCAAGGCGGGCTGACGCCCGGCGCGGCGGGCAAGCCGCGTTCCGCCGCGGCGTGCCGGGCCCGGCCTCGAACCCCTGGGCCGCACGCCGCGCGAACCTTCGCGGCCCTGCCGCGGTCGAATCCGCTTTCGAACCCCGCAGCGCGCCCGGCGGTGCCTCGCCGGGCCCTCTGCGGCCTTTTCGACGCTTTTCGCGCCGTTCCACTGAGTTATCGGACGAACAGTTATACTTGTCCGCTACATCCCCGCTACCGCCACGCGCTTCCCGACCGCACCAGATCTCTATGCGAATGAATTTGAAGAACATCGGCCTGATTGCCGCGGGCCTCGCCACGGGCGTGTTCGCCACGCTGCAGGTTTCCGCATCGGCCGAGCAGACCGCCACGGCGCCGCTTCCCCTCGACCAGCTCCGCCTGTTCGCGGAAGTATTCGGGCAGATCAAGCGCGAGTACGTCGAACCGGTCGACGACAAGAAGCTGCTGACGGCCGCGATCAAGGGCATGGTGTCGAGCCTCGATCCGCACTCGTCGTTCCTCGACAAGACCGACTATGACGAGCTCCAGGAACAGACGAAGGGCCGCTTCGCCGGCCTCGGCATCGAGATCTCGCAGGAAGACGGCCTCGTCAAGGTGATCTCGCCGATCGAGGATACCCCCGCGTTCCGCGCCGGCATCCGTCCGGGCGACCTGATCACCCGCATCAACGACAAGCCGGTGCGCGGCATGACGCTCGACAAGGCCGTGAAGCAGATGCGCGGCGAGCCGGGTACCAAGGTCACGCTGACGATCTTCCGCAAGAGCGACGACCGCACGTTCCCGGTCACGGTCACGCGCGCGATCATCAAGGTCCAGAGCGTGAAGATGAAGATGCTCGATCCGGGCTACGCGTATGTCCGCATCACGAGCTTCCAGGAGCGCACGACGCCGGATCTCGCGCAGAAGCTGCAGGACATCGCGCGCCAGCAACCGAATCTGAAGGGCCTCATCCTCGACCTGCGCAACAACGGCGGCGGCCTGCTGCAGAGCGCGGTCGGCGTGGCCGGCGCGTTCCTGCCGCCCGACTCGGTCGTCGTGTCGACCAACGGCCAGATCCCCGATTCGAAGCAGGTCTACCGCGATACGTACGACAACTATCGCCTGCCGTCCTTCGACGGCGATCCGCTGAAGAACCTGCCGCCGATCTTCAAGACCGTGCCGATGATCGTGCTGACGAACGCGTATTCGGCGTCCGCGTCGGAAATCGTCGCCGGTGCGCTGCAGGATTCGAAGCGCGCGCAGATCATGGGCAAGACGACGTTCGGCAAGGGCTCGGTGCAGACGGTCCGCCCGATGACGGCCGACACCGCGCTGCGCCTGACCACCGCGTACTACTACACGCCGAGCGGCCGTTCGATCCAGAACAAGGGCATCACGCCGGACGTGCCGGTCGATCAGTACGCGGACGGCGATCCGGACGACGTGCTCGTCACGCGCGAGGTCGACTATTCGAACCACCTCGCGAACACGCAGGACCCGAACGAGAAGAAGGAGCAGGAAGAGCGCGATCAGCGCCGGATGGATCAGCTACGCGTCCTCGAAGAGCAGAACGACAAGAAGACGCCGGAGCAGCGCCAGAAGGATCGCGATCGCAAGCCGATCGAGTTCGGCAGCGCCGACGACTTCATGATGCAGCAGGCGCTCAACAAGCTCGAAGGCAAGCCGGTCCAGGAATCGAAATCGCTGCTCGCCGAGAGCGTGACGAAGAGCCCGGCCGGCAAGGCCGCCGCGGCCGCGAAGGCATCGGGCGCGAGCGCCGCGAAGCCGGCATCCGCACCGAAGCCGGCATCCGCACCGAAGCCGGCATCCGCACCGAAGCCGGCATCCGCGCCGAAGTAAGCGCCGGCCGGCATCCGACGGGCCATCGCGGGAAGACCGCGATGGCCCGTTTTTCATGCGCGCCTAAAATAACGAACGTCCGCCCGCCTCGCTCACGAGCCCCCATGAACGACGATCAACTCCTTCGCTACTCCCGCCACATCCTCGTCGACGAAATCGGCATCGACGCGCAACAGCGCTTTCTCGACGCGCATGCGATCGTCGTCGGCGCGGGCGGCCTCGGCTCGCCGGCCGCGATGTATCTCGCGGCATCGGGGGTCGGCACACTCACGCTCGTCGACGCCGATACGGTCGATCTCACGAACCTGCAGCGGCAGATCCTGCACGTGACGGCATCGGTCGGTCGCAGCAAGGTCGAATCGGGGCGCGACGCGCTCGTGCAACTGAACCCCGAGGTGACGGTGAACGCGGTCGCGGCGCGCGTCGACGATGCGTGGCTCGATGCCCACGTGCCGCATGCGAGCGTCGTGCTCGACTGCACCGACAATTTCGCGACGCGGCACGCGATCAACCGCGCGTGCGTCGCGCACGGCGTGCCGCTCGTGTCGGGCGCCGCGCTGCGCTTCGACGGCCAGATCAGCACGTTCGACTTCCGCGACGCGGCCGCGCCCTGCTATGCGTGCGTGTTCCCGGAAGACCAGCCGTTCGAGGAAGTCGCGTGCGCGACGATGGGCGTGTTCGCGCCGACCGTCGGGATCATCGGCGCGATGCAGGCGGCCGAGGCGCTGCGCGTGATCGGCGGCATCGGCAAGACGCTGAACGGGCGGTTGATGATGCTCGATTCGCTGCGGATGGAATGGACGACGATGAAAATCGCGCGCCAGGCCGATTGCCCGGTATGCAGGGGCCGGCACTGACGCGCGACGGGCATGCGCCAGGCCGCGCATGCGTGACGTTTCGCCATGGTTAGCGGCGGCAAGAACGCCTAGGCAGCCGCATCCGCCCGCGGCTCGGCGACCGACAGCCGCTGCAGCGCCGCCTGCACTTCTTCCGGCTCGAACGCAGCCAGCACGTCGGCCGTCGGCTTCTCGAGCGCCTTCAGGTGTGCGCGCAGGATCTCCTGCTTCACGACGAGCAACTGGCTCGGGTGCATCGAGAATTCGGTGAGCCCCATCCCGAGCAACAGGCGCGTGAGCGCCGGGTCGCCCGCCATCTCCCCGCACACCGACACCGACACGCCCGCGCGCTTCGCTTCGCGCAACGTGTACGCGATCAGGTGCAGCACGGCCGGATGCAGCGGGTCGTACAGGTGCGCGACCGCGTTGTCGGCGCGATCGATCGCGAGCGTGTACTGGATCAGGTCGTTCGTGCCGATCGACAGGAAATCGAAGCGCTTCAGGAACAGCGGCAGCGCGATCGCCGCGGCCGGGATCTCGATCATCGCGCCGAGGCGCACGTTCGGATCGTACGCGAGCCCCGCGTCGTCGAGCTGGCGCTTCGCCTCGCGAATCAGGTCGAGCGTCTGGTCGATCTCCTGCGCGTGCGCGAGCATCGGGATCAGGATCTTCACCTGGCCGAACGCGGACGCGCGCAGGATCGCGCGCAACTGCGTGAGGAACATCTGCGGCTCGGACAGGCTCCAGCGGATCGCGCGCAGGCCGAGCGCCGGGTTCGGCGCCGTTTCGTAGCCTTCGTCGAGCGCCTCGAGCGGCTTGTCCGCGCCGACGTCGATCGTGCGGATCGTCACCGGCATGCCCTTCATCCACTCGACGGCGCGCTTGTACGCGGCGAACTGCTCTTCCTCTTCCGGCATCTCCTTCTGATGCATGAACAGGAACTCGGAGCGGAACAGGCCAACGCCGACCGCGCCGGCCTCGACGGCCGCCTTCGCGTCGTCGGGCAGCTCGATGTTCGCGTACAGGTCGATCTTCGTGCCGCACAGCGTTTGCGTCGGCGAGAACTTCAGGCGCTGCAGCTTGCGTTGCTCCAGCACCTTCTCGGACTGGCGGTACGAATATTCCTCGAGGACGATCGGCGCGGGATCGACGATCACGATGCCCTGGTCGCCGTCGACGATGATCAGGTCGTCCTGGCGGATCAGCGAACTCGCATGCTGCACGCCGACCGCGGCCGGAATGCCGAGGCTGCGAGCGACGATCGCCGTGTGCGACGTGCGGCCGCCGAGATCGGTGACGAACGCCTGGAACGACTGCGTCTTGAACTGCATCATGTCGGCCGGCGCGATGTCGTGCGCGACGACGATCATCTCGTTCGTGCCGTTCCTGGCCGCGCCGTCGAGCGCCTGCGACGCGGACGGCGCACCGGCGAGCGCCTTCAGCACGCGCTCGACCACCTGCTCGATGTCGGCCTTGCGCTCGCGCAGGTATTCGTCCTCGATGTCGTCGAAATGGCGCGTCAGCAGTTCGAGTTGCTCGGTCAGCGCCCATTCGACGTTGTAGCGGCGCGTGCGGATCAGGTCGATGGTTTCCTGCACGAGCATCTCGTCGCTCAGGATCATCGTGTGGACGTCGATGAATGCGCCGACTTCGCTCGGCGTGTCGTCGGTCAGGTCGGCGCGCAGCGCTTCGAGCTCGCGACGCACGACGTCGCGCGCCGTGCGGAATCGCTCCACTTCGGCGTCGGTCTGGTTGGCCTCGATCAGGTAATGGGCGACGTCGAGCGCCGCCGGCGCGATCAGATAGGCTCGCCCGATCGCGATACCTCGTGAGACGGGAATGCCATGCAGCGTGAAGGACACGCGCACCTCCTCTGTACAAGTAAAGCCGCGGCACACTGCTGCGATGCGCTTATGACCCCGGTTAGCGATTATAAATTCCGCGACTCCCCGCTGACTGCATGCAGCGCAGCATTGCGCATTCCGCATCAATGCTTCCGACGAAAAAAATGCCGCGGTATCCGCGGCATTCTGACTGGAAACGGCAATGATTCCGCGTCGCGCTCACTGGCCTTCGCCGAACTTGTCGGCGATCAGCTTCAGCAGCGCGTCCATCGCTTCCCGCTCGTCGGGCCCGTCGGTCTCGATCGTCACGGTGCTGCCGATGCCGGCCGCCAACATCATCACACCCATGATGCTCTTCGCGTTGATCTTGCGCCCGTTGCGTGTCATCCAGACTTCCGACTGGAAGTTGCCGGCCAGTTGCGTAAGCTTGGCCGATGCGCGCGCATGGAGCCCCAATTTATTGACGATGGTGGTTTCTTGTTGAAGCATGATTCTCGGTCGGGTCGGTCGGGACCGCCGGCGGCGCGCGCCGGCGGGTCGGTCTAAAACGGAAAACGGAGGCTCAGTGCGATTCGGTGCGGGGCTGCGGTTCGGGCGGAATCGGCGCGCACTGGCCGCAACCGGTTTCCGACGGCGGCGGCGGCGTGCCGGCCGACACCTCGTGGACGCCCTTCGCGCCGCCGGACAGCGCCTTGTCGACCAGCTTGTCGAGCGGCACGGTGCGGTAGCAGACGGCCCGCACGAGCATCGGCAGGTTCACACCCGCGAGCACGCGCACGTTGTCGAGCTTCGCGAGCTGGCCCGCGATGTTCGCGGGCGTCGCGCCGTACATGTCGGTCAGCACGACCACGCCGTTGTCTTCCCGGAGCCGCGCGAGTTCCGCGTGCGCGAACGCCATCACCTGGGCCGGATCGCTGTCCGCCATCACGTCGATGCAGCCGATGCGGGCGGGCACGCCGCCGTAGATGTGCGCGATGCAGTCCCGCAGCGCGGTGGCGAGCGGCGCGTGCGCGATGATCAGAATCCCGGCCATGTCAGATCGCTCCCGGCCGCCCCTGGCGGGCCGATACCCCGCGGCGGGGCAATGAGCGTAGCGAGTGTGGGGAACGTTTCATGTTCAGCCTTGCAACAGTGTCGGCCCGACCGCCGGGCCTTCGGTGCGCCGATCGCGGCACCGGGCAAGCGGGCATTGTAGCAGGCCGGTCAGGCGGCTCCGGCGACGGGGGGCCTGCGCGGCCGCCGCCGGGGTTGCGCGGAAGGCGGCCTACGCGGCCGCACGCTCCAGCGCGTCGATGAACATCGCGGCGACGTCGAAGCCCGTCTGCTCCATGATCTCGCGGAAGCACGTCGGGCTCGTGACGTTCACCTCGGTCAGCCAGTCGCCGATCGCGTCGAGGCCGACCAGCAGCAGCCCGCGCGACGCAAGCACGGGCCCGAGCGTTGCGGCGATCTCGCGGTCGCGGGCCGTCAACGGCTGCGCGACGCCGAGCCCGCCTGCGGCGAGATTGCCACGCACCTCGCTGCCCTGCGGAATCCGCGCGAGCGAATACGGCACCGGCTCGCCGCCGATCAGCAGGATGCGCTTGTCGCCGGCCTTGATCTCGGGGATGAACTTCTGCGCCATCACCGAGCGCGTGCCGTCGTGGCTCAGCATCTCGACGATCGAGCCGAGATTCATGCCGTCGGGCTTCACGCGGAACACGCCCATCCCGCCCATTCCGTCGAGCGGCTTCAGGATCACGTCGCCGTGCTCGGCATGGAACGCGCGCAGCCGCTTCGCGTCGCGCGTGACGAGCGTCGGCGCGACGAACTGCGGAAATTCGCCGATCGCGAGCTTCTCCGAATGGTCGCGGATCGACTGCGCCCGGTTGAACACGCGCGCGCCGGCGCGCTCGGCCAGCTCGAGCAGCCACGTCGACGTCACGTACTCCATGTCGAACGGCGGATCCTTGCGCATCAGCACCGCGCCGAACGATTCGAGACGGCGCGCATCGACCGGACCCGCGTCGAACCAGGTATCGCGATGCAGGTCGTCCAGTTCGCCGACGAACGTGATGCGCCGCACGTCGGCCTCGACGGCCGAGCCCGTCCACGCGAGGTGGCGCGGTTCGCACGCGTACACCGCATGCCCGCGCCGAGCGGCCTCCGCCATCATCGCGTAGGTCGAATCCTTGTAGATCTTGAAATGCTCGAGCGGGTCGGCGATAAAAAGAATGTCCATGCGGGTCCTGTACGTAGCGAAGGTCCGTTACACCTGGATGGCTTCGGGGTCGGTCTTTTCCAGTTCGATCGACGACGCGATCAGCGACAGCCGCGCGACGACGCCGTACATGTAGAAACGGTTCGGCGGCGCGGCGCCCGGCTTCGCGCCGGCATCCGGCAGCGCGGTGTGCTCGAAGCCGAGCGGCACGTAGTGCATGCCGGGCGCGTTCAGGTTCTGGTCGCGCTCGCGGCCGCCGTGCGTGCGGTAGAAGCCGCCGACCACGTAGCGGTCGATCATGTACACGACCGGCTCGGCCACCTCGTCGCCGACGCGCTCGAACGTGTAGACGCCTTCCTGCACGATCACGTCGCGCACCGCGAGGCCGGCCTTCGATTCGGCCATCTGCGCGCGCTCGGCCTTCGTCATGCGGCCGATCTCGGCCGCGTCGTGCACGGTCATCACGCCGCGGCCCGCGGTGCCCGCGTCGGCCTTCACGACGACGTACGGTTTCTCGCTGATCCCGTATTCGCGATACTTGCGCGCGATTTTCTTCAGCACGCCGTCGATCGCGTCGGCGAGCGCCTGCTCGCCTTCATGCGCCTGCCAGTCGACGCCTTCCACGTGCGCGAAATACGGATTCACCATCCACGGATCGACGCCGACCATCTTCGCGAACTTCTTCGCGACGTCGTCGTAGCACGCGAAGTGCGTCGACTTGCGGCGCACGGCCCAGCCCGCGTGCAGCGGCGGCAGCAGGTACTGTTCGTGCAGGTTTTCCAGCACGGCCGGGATGCCGGCCGACAGGTCGTTGTTCAGCAGGATCGAGCACGGATCGAAATTCTTCAGGCCGAGGCGGCGCTGCGAACGCTCGAGCGGTTCGAGCACGATCTTCTGGCCGTCGGCCAGCGTGATCGGCGTCATGTCGGTGATGCTGGGGTCGAGCGAGCCGAAACGCACGTTCAGGCCGGCCTGGCGCATGATCGTCGCGAGGCGCGCGACGTTTTCCAGGTAGAACGCGTTGCGGGTCGGCAGCTCGGGAATCACGAGCAGATTCTTCGCGTCCGGGCAGATCTTCTCGATCGCGGCCATCGCGGCCTGCACGGCAAGCGGCAGCACTTCGGACGGCAAATTGTTGAAAGCGCCGGGAAACAGGTTCGCGTCGACGGGCGCCAGTTTGAAGCCGGCATTGCGCAGGTCCACCGAACAATAGAACGGCGGGGTGTGTTCCTGCCATTCGAGCCTGAACCAGCGTTCGATCGCAGGCGTCGCGTCGAGGATCTTCTGCTCGAGTTCGAGCAGCGGACCGTTCAACGCGGTAACGAGGTGGGGAACCATGAATCACTCGCGAGCGGGAGAATGAAGATTGTAGAGCAATTGCCTTGCCCATTTGGGGATTGTTCCCGGCTTCACAAGGATATGGAGGAAGTTTTCGGCTATTGACCCGATAGAGTGAAGGGTTATCCGCTACGGCAGCACGCGTCAGGAGAAAAAAAGCCCGCCGGGTAGGCGGGCCGAAGTCGCTGCGCTCATTCGGGGCGGGCGCCGTCGTCGCGGCGGCCCGCCGTGGTTCGTGTGACTTATTCCACGTGCTCGCCGTGCAGCACCACGTCGAGGCCTTCGCGCTCTTCCTCTTCGGACACGCGCAAGCCGATCGTCAGATCGATCAGCTTCAGCAGCACGAAGCTCAGCACGCCGCTGTACACGAGCGTGATCAGCACGCCCTTCGCCTGCAGCAGCAGGCTGCCGTCCATGCCGCCGATGTCCTTGACCGCGAATACGCCGGTCAGCAGTGCGCCGAGAATCCCGCCCACGCCGTGCACGCCGAACGCGTCGAGCGAATCGTCGTAGCCGAGCTTCGACTTGAGCCACGTCGCCGACCAGAAGCACACGACGCCCGCCGCGATACCGATCACGAGCGCGCCCGCCACGCCGACGAAGCCGGCCGCCGGCGTGATCGCCACCAGACCCGCGACCGCGCCCGACACGATGCCGAGCACCGACGGCTTGCCCTTCGCGATCCATTCGGCAAACATCCAGCCGAGCGCCGCGCAGGCCGTCGCGACCTGCGTCGTCAGCATCGCGAAGCCGGCACGGCCGTCGGCCGCGACCGCGGAACCCGCGTTGAAGCCGAACCAGCCGACCCACAGCATCGACGCGCCGATCATCGTCAGCACGAGGTTGTGCGGCGCCATCGATTCACGCCCGTAGCCGACGCGCTTGCCGAGCACCAGGCACGACATCAGGCCCGCGATACCGGCGTTGATGTGCACCACGGTGCCGCCCGCGAAGTCGAGCACGCCGTCCGCCGACAGCCAGCCGGTCGGCTCCCACACCATGTGCGCGATCGGCACGTAGACGATCAGCGACCAGAGCGTCATGAACACGAGCATCGCCGAGAACTTCATGCGATCGGCGAATGCACCGCAGATCAGCGCCGGCGTGATGATCGCGAACGTCATCTGGTAGACGAAGTACACCGATTCCGGAATCGTCGACGCGAGATGGCTGACCGTCAGCGTCGTCGCCTTGTCGCCCTTGATGTAGCTCATGCCGTGCAGGAACACGCGCGACAGGCCGCCGATGAAGCCGTTGCCCGGCGTGAACGCGAGGCTGTAGCCGACCACCGTCCACAGCACCGTGATCAGCGCGGTGATCGCGAAGCTTTGCATCACGGTCGCGAGCACGTTCTTCTTGCGGACCATACCCGCGTAGAACAGCGCGAGGCCGGGGATCGTCATGAACAGCACGAGCGCGGTGGACGTGAGCATCCACGCGGTGTCGCCCGCGCTGATCTTCGACGAATCGACCGAGAACGGCGCGGTGGGCGCCGCCGGTGCGGCGGCGGCAGAAGCCGCGGCCGATGCGTCGGCCGCGCCCGAAGCGGGTGCGGCAGCGGCGGCGGCGGATGCGTCGGCGGCCGGCGCCGAAGCGGCCGGTGCGGCGGCAGCCGATGCGTCGGAAGCGGCGGCAGCGGGCGCGGAAGCAGCCGCAGTGGAACCAGCCGCGGCGGACGCCGCGTCGTCGGCGAGCGCGGAGCCGACGCCAGCCGCGATCAGCGAGCCGGCCATCAGCAGGGACATCAGAAGTTTGCGCATCTTGGGTTTCCTCTTGTCGCTTGTCTTGTCTGTTCTGTTACAGCGCGTCCGCGCCTGTCTCCCCGGTGCGAATCCGGATCACTTGTTCGATCGGCGTGACGAAGATCTTGCCGTCGCCGATCTTGCCCGTGCGCGCGGCCCGCTCGATCGCTTCCACCGCCTGGTCGACGAGATCGTCGGACACGGCCGCCTCGATCTTCATCTTCGGCAGGAAATCGACCACGTACTCGGCGCCGCGGTACAGCTCGGTGTGCCCCTTCTGGCGCCCGAACCCTTTGACCTCCGTCACCGTGATGCCCGAGACGCCGAGCGCCGACAGCGCTTCGCGCGTCTCATCGAGCTTGAACGGCTTGATGATTGCGGTAATGAGTTTCATGAAGTCCTCTCGCTGGGTTGTCCCGTCGGATGAGTTGGAATGTTGTGACGGACTCTTCTCAGCAACTCGCATGCCATGTTGGTCCGAGCACCGTCTCGAAGGGCTCCGGAACGGGGTCGCATCCCGCCACGTAAGGCGCGAAAGCCCGGCCGAATGGCCAACATGGCCCGGTTTGCTGGCGCGGCGAAAGGATCGTTGCTAGAGTGCACGCACGTCCCGGATCGCCGGGCCATTCACCCATGCGGGCGCCATGCCCGGAATTCGCGCCCCGCGCGCACCATTTCCGGTCATGCGTGCATCATGGGCACGTATGCAACTGAAGATGCACATTTTTTGTGCAAGGAAGGGGAATCACATGAAGCAACCCAGCGACGTTTTCAACGATCTGCAGTCGCGCGTCAGCGATTTGCTGAAAAACTCGCCGGCCAAGGACGTCGAGCGCAACGTGAAGGCCATGCTGTCGCAAGGCTTCTCGAAGCTCGATCTCGTCACGCGCGAGGAATTCGATACGCAGGCACAGGTGCTCGCCCGCACCCGCGTGCGCCTCGAGGAGCTCGAAAAGCGCGTCGCGGAACTCGAGCAGAAGCTCGCCGCCCCGCAGGCCTGACGCCCCACCCGGCCGCAAGGTCCGGGCGCGGGCCGCCTCGTGCGGCTCGCGCCCGCCACCCCGAAGCCGCTCCGCCGCACTTCATCGTCGGTCGTTCTTCGCAGCCCCTCTTCGTCGTCCATCGCTCTTCGTAGTTCATCGCTCTTCGTAGTTCGTCGCTCTTCGCAGTCCGTCGCTCTTCGCAGTTAGTCGTTCCGCAGCACCTCGTTCTTTCTCCGCGCCACGCCGGCAAGCGCGCATCCGATTCCTCCGCGTCCCGCGGCATGCGGCCCCGAACGGCCGTCGTCCGCCTGTTTACAGGAGCCTCGCCATGTCGCTCGCCGTGGTGCGCAGTCGCGCGCCCGCCTCCGGCCGCGCGCCGGACGTCACCGTCGAAGTCCATCTCGCCAACGGGTTGCCGTCGTTCTCGATCGTCGGGCTGCCCGATCTCGAAGTCCGCGAAAGCCGCGAGCGCGTGCGCGCCGCGCTGCAGAACTGCGGGTTCGAATTCCCGGTGCGCCGCATCACCGTCAATCTCGCGCCGGCCGACCTTCCGAAGGAATCGGGCCGCTTCGATCTGCCGATCGCGCTCGGCATTCTCGCCGCGAACGGCCAGATCCCGGCCGACGCGCTGGCCGGCCGCGAATTCGCGGGCGAGCTGTCGCTGACGGGCGCGCTGCGGCCGATGCGCGGCGCGTTCGCGATGGCGTGCGGCGCCGCGCGGGACCGGCGTGCGGAGGAATCCGGCGCGGGCCTGGCCGGCAGCGTGGATCCCGGCGCCCCGCGCGATTCGAGCGCGACATCGCGCCCGCCCGAGCTGTACCTGCCGCTCGACAGCGCCGCCGAGGCCGCGCTCGTACCGGGCGTGACCGTATTCGGTGCGCGCGACCTGCCGGCGCTGTGCGCGCACCTCGCCGATGCGCCGGACGGGCGGCTCGCGCCGGTCGCCGCGCCCTGTCTCGACGGCCTGCCGGCACCCGCCGCGCCCGATCTCGCGGACGTCATCGGCCAGCGCGGCGCGCGACGCGCGCTGGAAGTCGCCGCCGCGGGCGGCCATCACATGCTGATGGTCGGCCCGCCGGGGGCCGGCAAGTCGATGCTGGCGGCACGGCTGGCCGGCTTGCTGCCGCCGCTGACCGACGACGAGGCGCTGACCTCGGCCGCGCTGCTGTCCGCGAGCCGGCTCGGCTTCTCGCCCGCGCAGTGGCGCCGCCGGCCGTTCCGCGCGCCGCATCACTCGTCGAGCGCCGCCGCGCTGGTCGGCGGCCGCAATCCGCCGCAGCCGGGGGAAATCACGCTCGCGCACCTCGGCGTGCTGTTTCTCGACGAACTGCCGGAATTCGACCGGCACGTACTGGAAATGCTGCGCGAGCCGCTCGAAGCCGGCCGCATCACGATCTCGCGCGCGGCCCAGCAGGCCGACTTCCCCGCCGCGTGCCAGCTGATCGCCGCGATGAACCCGTGCCCGTGCGGCTGGCACGGCGATCCGTCCGGACGCTGCCGCTGCTCGCCGGACGTGGCCGCCCGCTATCTGCGCAAGCTGTCGGGGCCGCTGCTCGACCGCATCGACATCCAGATCGACCTGCCCGCGCTATCGCCGGCCGAACTCGCGACCCGAGCGACGGCGCCCGGCGAACCGAGCGCGGCGGTGGCCGCCCGGGTCGCGCAGGCGCGTGCGCTGCAGCTCGATCGGCAGGGCAAGACGAATCACATGCTGAGCGGCCGCGAAACCGACGACCTGTGCCGGCCGACCGACGAAGGCGAGCGGCTGCTGCGCGAGGCCGGCGAGCGCTTCGGCTGGTCGGCGCGTGCGTATTTCCGCGTGCTGAAAGTCGCGCGGACGATCGCCGATCTGGCCGGCGACCCGCTGCCGACGGCCGCGCAGATCGCCGAGGCGATCCGCTACCGGCGCGCGTTGACGGGGCTGTGAGCGGCCCAGGAGGACAAAATCATGCTGTCAAGACTTGACTTATGCACAATTCCGCGAATCCGGCCCCGGATCGCGGCTCGCCGCGGCCTTTGCCGGACGGAATTCGTATCCCTTTGTTTCGATTGATTTTTCTCAAAAGGAGAACGGGCGGCCAAACAGGCCGGAAGGCCGTCCCGCGCGGCTTCGCGAGAAATACCGGCCACTTTTCAACAAAGTTATCCACATGCGCTGTGGATAGCCGAAAAACCCTCGCAAAATCCGGCGATTAGCGTCGAAAGCTGCGAATGAACTTTCAGTTGTCACGGCGTGTCCGAGCGCCCTCGCCGGCCGTCGTCAATCCAGCTTGAACGAACCAAAAAACTGGTCGAGCTGCTCCTGCGCGAGCGGCCCATCGGCGATCACGACAGCCTGGTACGCGTGCCGGCCGCGCGCGGCGAGCCGCGCGACGATCGTCTTGCGCGCGCGATCGCCGCCGGCGGCGGCACCCGCGATGCGCAGTTCGAGCCCGTTCACGGCGCCGCCGGCCGCGAGGGGCACGGGCACCGTCGCCGTCTGCGGCGCGCCTTCGAGGTTGCGCGACAGCCCTGCGCGCAGGAATTCGAGCGCCGCGCGGCGTGTGTCGTCGCGGTCGTCGGGCAACGTCAGCGTGCCGACCGCGAATACCGCGCCGTCGACGTGCGCGGCCTGCATCCGCATCGGCATCGACCTACCGCCGAGCGCCACCGGCTGCTCCTCGACGGTCGGCTTCGCCGGCAGGTCGATCGTGTAGCCGGCGTCGTTGTGCAACGTGCGCCAGTCGTACGACGGCGAGCACGCGGCCAGCGCGGCGCTCAGGCAGGCCAGCGCGGCGAAGTGTCGCAGCGGGCGAAAAAGGGGGCGCAACGAATCGGTGACTTCCTTCGGCATGGCGTGGATCGCGGCAGGCAAAACCACCATTATCCGTCGAACCGGAAAACCGGAATGCGCGGCCGCCGCCGGTGCGCGCACCGCATTCGCGCTAAAATGAGCGCCGAATTTCGACGTCCTTTGCGTCGATCAGCGTCATCGACTCCGAGAGCACCAGATGAACACCACGCCTTCCGCCCGCCGCAGTGCCGGCCCCGTCCGCTACCTCGCCGCGGCCGCCGTCGTCGCGGCGATCGCCGTCGCCGGCTTCTTCGCGTTCAACGGCAAGTCCAGCGTGCCGGACGCGACCTTCACGCTGCTGTCGGGCCAGAAAGTCTCGACCGCCGGCGACCTGAAGGGCAAGGTCTATCTCGTGAACTTCTGGGCGACGAGCTGCGCGACCTGCATGCAGGAAATGCCGCAGATGGTCGACACCTACAATCGCTTCAAGGGTCAGGGGCTGGAGTTCGTCGCGGTCGCGATGAACTACGATCCGCCGATGTACGTCGCGAATTACGCGCAGACGCGCCAGTTGCCGTTCAAGGTCGCGCTCGACGACGGCAGCGTCGCGAAGCAGTTCGGCAACGTGCAACTCACGCCGACGACCTTCGTCGTCGACAAGGACGGCAAGATCCTGAAGCGCTACGTCGGCGCGCCGCAATTCGCGGAACTCGACGCGCTGCTCAAGAAGGCGCTCGACGGCAACGCGGCCTGAGCACCGCCGGATCCGGCCGGAAAGCGCGCGCACCGCGCCCCGCCGGCAAGAAACGGACCGCATGACCGGGCAACCCGGTTTCGCGGTCCGTTTGCTTTTCAGCGCTCGGTTTCGCCTTTCGCCGACAGCCCGTAGCGCTTCATCTTCTCGTACAGCGTCGCCTTGCCGACATGCAGCCGGTCGGCCGTTGCCGCGACCGCGCCGCCCGTCTGGTTCAGCGCCTGGGCGATCACTGCGCGCTCGAATTGCTCGACGCGCTCCTTCAGCGTCTGGTCGTTGTCGGCGTCGTCGCCCGCACCTGTTTGCTGCGGCACGTCGGCCACGCCGAGCACGAAGCGGTCGGCGGCGTTGCGCAGCTCGCGCACGTTGCCCGGCCAGTCGCGCTGCATCAGGCTCGCGCGCTGCCGGTCGGTCAGCACCGGCGCGGGCCGGCCGTAGCGCACGGCCGCATCGAGCATGAAGTGCTCGAACAGCGGCACGATGTCCTCGCGGCGCTCGGCGAGCGGCGGCAACGCGATCGTCACGACGTTGAGCCGGTACAGCAGGTCGCGCCGGAACGTGCCGGCCGCGACGAGCTCGCTCATGTCGCCCTTCGCGGCCGCGACCACGCGGCAGTTCACGCGGATCGGCTGGTTCGAGCCGAGCCGCTCCAGCACGCCGTCCTGCAGCACGCGCAGCAGCTTCACCTGCAACGCGAGCGGCATGCTTTCGATTTCGTCGAGGAACAGCGTGCCGCCGGACGCGTATTCGAGCTTGCCGACGCGCCGCTTCGCGGCGCCGGTGAACGCACCGGGCTCGTAGCCGAACATCTCCGACTCGAACATCGGCTCGGGCAGCGCGCCGCAGTTCACGGCGATGAACGGCTTGTCGCGGCGCGGCGACAACTCGTGCAGGCTGCGTGCGATCAGCTCCTTGCCGGCGCCCGTGTCGCCGTTGATCAGTACCGACGCGTCGGTCGGCGCGACGTTCGCGATCAGCTTGCGCACCTGCTCGATCGCGGGGCTGCGGCCGATGATGCGCGGCGCGACGACGTTCTGCCCGGCCAGCTCGCGCCGCAGCGCGTGATTCTCGAGCACGAGTTCGCGGCGCTCGAGCGCGCGGCGCACCGTCTCGATCAGGCGCTCGGCCGCGAACGGCTTTTCGATGAAGTCGTAGGCGCCGTCGCGCATCGCCTGCACGGCCATCGAGATGTCGCCGTGCCCGGTGACGAGGATCACCGGCACGTCGGGCACGCGCTCGCGGCACTGCGCGAGCACGTCGAGCCCGCTCGCGCCGGGCAGCCGGATGTCGCTGACGATCACGCCGGCGGTATCCGCGACGATCGCCTTCTCGGCCGCTTCGGCCGACTCGAAGCCGGCGACGTCGAAGCCCGCCAGTTGAAGGCTCTGCACGCTCGCCCGGCGCACGAGCGCATCGTCTTCGATATAGATCACTTGCAGCCGGTTGGCCATCGTACTCACTTGCTCCTGACGAGCCGCGCGCGGCTCTCGTTGATGCCGGTCGTTCGCCGACCGGGCCTGCTCACGCTAATGCGAGCCCGCCGGCTCGGACACGGAGTCCGGATGATGCGTGCGGGCGCGCCGCAGCGTCAAGACGAACAGCGCGCCGCCCGACGGTGCGTTGCGTGCGGTCAGCGCGCCGCCTGCGTCGCTCGCGATCGACGACGAGATCGCGAGGCCGAGCCCGAGCCCGCGCCCCATTTCCTTGGTCGTGAAGAACGGCTCGAACAGGCGCGGCAGCAAATCGGGCGCAATGCCGGAGCCGTTGTCGCGCACCTCGACCGCGAGCGTCGCGGCCGACACCGCGATCGTCACCTCGATGGCCGGCGCCGCGACGCCGGCCACCGCGTCGAGCGCGTTGCCGAGCAGGTTGATCAGCACCTGTTCGAGGCGCAGGTCCTCGCAGCGCGCGACGAGTTCGGGATAGTCGCGCGCCAGATCGAGGGGCGCGTCGCGCGCCAGATCGAGGGGCGCGTCGCGCGCGGGCGAGACGGTCGCATCCTGCAGCGTCAGCGTGAGCGCGACGCCGCGCAGGCGCTCGTCGAGCAGCGACAGCACGCTGCGCAGCGCGCGCACGACGAGCGCCTGCTCGTTGCGCGGCTTCGCGCGGCCGACGAACAGCTTCAGCTGGTTGGTGATCTTGCCCATCCGCTCGGTGAGCGCGGCGATCGCCTCGAGATTCTCGCGCGCGGCGGCCTGCTCGCCGCGATCGAGCAGCACGCGCGTGTTGTCCGAGAAGCTGCGCAGCGCCGCGAGCGGCTGGTTCAGTTCATGCGTGATGCCGGCCGCCATCTGGCCGAGCGCGGCGAGCTTGCTCGCCTGGATCAGTTCGTCGTGCGCGGCGCGCAGTTCCTGCTCCGCGCGGATCCGGTCGCCGACTTCCTTCTGCAATTGCTCGTTCGCCTCCGACAGGTCGGCCGTCCGCTCCTCGACGCGCCGGTTCAGCTCCGCGTACGCCTGCTGCAGCAGCGCGCGGCCGCGGATCATCTCGCGCACGCGGGCGCGGCGCATCCGCCAGTAGAACGCGAGCAGCGCGACCGACACGAAGCCGAAGCCGGTGACGATCGTGGCATTGCGCGCATCGGCATCGATCGGCGCGATCGGCGCGAGCGTGACGAGCAGCCAGTCGGGCTCGCCGATCCGGCGCTTGCTGGCGAGAAAGCGCGGCGCGCGCCGGCCGGCACCGAGGCGCACGATCTCCGCATCGGCGCCGAGCGTCTGCTCGACACGCAGCGGCAGCGGCGTGACCGGCTGCTGCGCGTACTGGCGCGTTTCGTAGATCGACGCGGCGACGGGCCCCGTGAGCGGGCGCAGCGTGTGGTACTTCCAGGCGGGCACGGACGACAGGAACACGACGCCGTGATCGTCCACGACGACGAGCGGCTCGGACGCGTCGGCGCCCTGGAACCATTCGAGATTGAGCTTCACGACGACGACGCCCGCGATCTTGCCGTCGCGCCACACGGGCTGCGAGATGTAGTAGCCGGGATCGCGCGAGATCGTGCCGATCCCGAAGAAGCGGCCGACCCGGCCGTTCATCGCATCGAGGAAATACGGGCGGAAACGGTATTCGATCCCGACGAAGCTGTCGGGTGCGCGCCAGTTGCTGGCGGCGACGCACAGGCCGTCCGCGCCGATCACGTAGGTGACGGTCGCGTGCGCGTGTTCGTTGAGATCTTCGAGATAACGATTGACGCGGGCGGTGTAATCGCCGCGCTTGGGCTCGGCCAGGAGATCCTGCACGTACGGATGGCTGCCGAGCAGATAAGGCAACGATTCGTAGCGGTCGAGCGTGCTCTTGAGCGCGTTGGTGGTGCGCTCGACGCGCACCGCGGCATTGCGCTGCAGCTCGGCGACGCCCCGCTGCCACGTGATCGTCCACGTGAGCGCGCACGCCGCGACGAGCGCGGCGGCGAGCACGACGAGGATGAGCAGGCGGCGCGTCACGGTCGAGGCTTCCTGGCGATGCGGATCGCCTATTGTGTCATAGGCCTCCGCCCCGATGCCCCGACCGCCGCGGGCCGCACGGCCGGCGGGCCGTGCCGCCGCCTGCTCGTTCATCGCGTCAGACGCCGGCCGTCTCGGTCGGCGCGACTTCGGCGCCGCCCTTCAGCGCCTGGCGCAACTTGTTGCGGTCGAGCTCCTTCTCCCACGCCGACACGACGACGGTCGCGACACCGTTGCCGACGATGTTGGTCAGCGCGCGGCATTCGCTCATGAAGCGGTCGATGCCGAGGATCAGCACCATGCCCGACAGCGGGATCGTCGGCACGACGGCCAGCGTCGCGGCGAGCGTGATGAAGCCCGCGCCGGTCACGCCGCTCGCGCCCTTGGACGTCAGCATCGCGACGGCCAGCAGCGTGAGTTGCTGCATCCACGTCAGCTCGATGTTGGTCGCCTGCGCGATGAACAGCACGGCCATCGTCATGTAGATGTTGGTGCCGTCGAGGTTGAACGAATAGCCGGTCGGCACGACGAGGCCGACGACCGAACGCGAGCAGCCCGCCTTCTCGAGCTTTTCCATCAGCTGCGGCAGCGCGGCTTCCGACGAGCTCGTGCCGAGCACGATCAGCAGCTCTTCCTTGATGTACGACACGAAGCGGATGATCGAGAAGCCGGTGAAGCGCGCGATCGCGCCGAGCACGACGAGCACGAACACGACCGACGTCAGGTAGAACGTGCCGATCAGCTTGAGCAGCGGCACCAGCGAGCCGACGCCGTACTTGCCGATCGTGAACGCCATCGCGCCGAACGCGCCGATCGGGGCCAGCTTCGTGACGATGTGCACGATGCCGAACAGCACGCGCGTCAGGCCGTCGATGAAATCGGTGACCACGCGGCCGCGCTCGCCGAGGTGCGCGAGCACGCTGCCGAACAGCAGCGCGATCAGCAGGATCTGCAGGATTTCACCCTGCGCGAACGCGTCGACCATCGTGTTCGGGATGATGTGCATCAGGAAATCGACCGTCGATTGCCCGTGCGCCTTCGCCGCGTACGACGCGACGGCCTTGCCGTCGAGCGTCGCCGGATCGATGTTGAAGCCGACGCCCGGTCGCAGCAGGTGCGTGGCCGCGAGGCCGAGCACCAGCGCGAAGGTCGACACGATCTCGAAGTACAGCAGCGCCTTGCCGCCGACGCGGCCGACCTTCTTCATGTCCTCCATGCCGGCGATGCCGGTGACGACCGTACAGAAGATGATCGGGCCGATCACCATCTTGATCAGCTTGATGAACCCGTCGCCGAGCGGCTTCATGTCGGTGGCGAGCGCCGGGTAGTAGTGGCCGAGGATCACGCCGACGATGATGGCGAAGATCACCTGCACATAGAGCACTTTGTAGAAGGGTTTCTTCTTCACGATGGTTCCTGCTGAAGTAGATGATGAGCCGGTGGAAACGGCGTCACGCGCGCGGGCGAATGTCTCGGGAGAAAGCCAATCGCCCGCGCGGCTGCCGTGCCGCAACAAGCGATGCCTCAGAACATCCGACAGGGGAGGAAGGCGCTGGTCATCGATTGTCTCCTTGATGTAATAGTCAGGCCGAGGGGCGGCCATGCGCTTTATATTGCAAGGTCGATGCCAGGTTTCCGGAAACCCTCAAGCCGTTGTTTTCATTGTATTTCCCACAATGCGGCAGGCAAGGAAATCCGGGATTCCGGATTTCCGGAAAAGATCCGTCCGGCGATCCGGACGGATGGGCACATTGATCCGACGAATCAGTGCTGCACGGCCCGGCTCGCGAGCACGCCGGTCTGCGCGTAGAACTCCTGCCGCGCGAACGCGTCGCGCTCGCGGCGCGCGCGCTCGCCGCGATCCGCGAGCGAGCCGACGACGATCCCGACGAACGCGAGCGGCACCGACACGAGCGCCGGGTTGTCGAGGAACACCGGCGCGTGCGCATGATGCAGCACGTCGACCCACACCGACTTCGACAGCACCGTGAGCGCGACCGCCGACACGAGGCCGAGGCCGCCGCCGAGCACCGCGCCGCGCGTCGTCATCCCGCGCCAGAAGATCGACATCGCGAGCACGGGGAAATTCGCGCTCGCGGCCACCGCCGCGACGAGCCCGACCATGAACGCGACGTTCACGTGCTCGAACAGGATCGACAGCGCGATCGCGACGGCCGACAGCGCGATCGTCGCCGCGCGCGAGATGCGCATTTCCAGCCGCTCGTCGGGCTTGCCGCGCGCCCACATCTGCGCGTACAGGTCGTGCGAGATCGTCGTCGCGCCCGCGAGCGTCAGGCCGGCGACCACCGCGAGGATCGTCGCGAACGTGACGGCCGCGATGAACCCGTAGAACCAGTTGCCGCCGACCGCCTGCGCGAGCTTCACCGCGACCATGTTGGAGCCGCCGAGCAGGTCGTGCGTCAGGTTGAACGTGCCGTTCGCGCCGAGCCGGAAGAATTCCGGATGCTGCGCGAGCAGCACGATCGCCGAGAAGCCGATCACGAAGGTCAGCAGGTAGAAATAGCCGATGAAGCCCGTCGCGTAGAGCACCGACTTGCGCGCCTCCTTCGCGTTCGGCACCGTGAAGAAGCGCATCAGGATGTGCGGGAAGCCGGCCGTGCCGAACATCAGCGCGATGCCGAGCGACAGCGCATTGGCCGGATCGCGGATCAGCTTGCCCGGCCCCATGATCGACAGCGCGCCCGGATGCACGGCCACCGCGCGGCGGAACATCGCGTCGATGTCGAAGCCGAATTCGCCAAGCGCCAGCAACGCGAGCAGCGTCGCGCCGAGCAGCAGCAACACGGCCTTGATCACCTGCACCCAGGTGGTCGCGGTCATCCCGCCGAAGAACACGTAGACCACCATCAACACGCCGACGATCAGCTCGGCCGTGCCGTACGACAGCCCGAACAGCAACTGGATCAGCTTGCCCGCACCGACCATCTGCACGACGAGGTACAGCACGACGATCGTCAGCGCGTTCGCGGACGTCAGCAGCCGGATCGGCCGCTGCGCGAAGCGGTACGCGACGACGTCGACGAACGTGAACTTGCCGAGGTTGCGCAACGGTTCGGCGATCAGGAACATCACGAACGGCCAGCCCACCAGGAAGCCGATCGAATAGATCAGGCCGTCGAAGCCGAACATGAACACCATGCCGGACAGCCCGAGGAACGACGCGGCCGACATGTAGTCGCCCGCGATCGCGAGCCCGTTCTGCAGGCCGGTGATGCCGCCGCCGGCCGTGTAGAAGTCGCGTGTCGAGCGCGTGCGGCGCGCGGCCCAGCGCGTGAGCGCGAGCGTCGCGAACACGAACGCGAAGAACATCCCGATCGCGACCGGGTTCAGCTCGACCTTGTCGGGCATCGGGCCGGCGACGCCGGTCGCATGGGCGGCGGAGGAAACGAGAACGGCCAGCGCGCCGAGCGCGCTCGAAAGGAATCGCATGTCGGCCTCCGTTACGAACGCTGCAGGATCGCGTCGACGCGGCGATCGAACGCGCGGTTCGCGCGCAGCACGTAGCACGCGGTCAGGCCGATCGCGACGAGGATGATCGCGACGCCCGCGGCGATCCCGACCGTCGTCGTCGCGCCGCGGTACAGCGGCGCGGCGAGCACGTGCGGCGCGAGCGCGACGAGCAGGATGAAGCCGTAGTACGTGGCGATCATCAGCGCCGTCAGCATGAAACTGAAGCGGCGCCGTGCCCGCACGAGCTGCTGGTAGTCAGGGCGCGCCGTGACCGATTCGATGACGGAAAGCTCCATGTTGTCTCCAATATCGTCTCGTCGTATCGCGAGAGCTGTCTCGTGGATGGTCGGCGCGTGTCGACTGCTCCGCCCGCGCCGCGGCGGCAATCCCTGCAACGCGTTACACGACGCGATCCGCACGCAGCCGCGCAACCGCGTCGGCCGACATCCCGAGCCAGTCGCCGAGCACCGCGTCGGTATCCGCGCCGAGCACCGGCGGCGCACCGCGCACCGGCAGCCGCGCGCCGTCGAAGCGGTACGGCGGCGCGAGCACGTCGACACCGCCCGCGACCGGATGCGGCTGCCGCGTGACGAGCCCGGCGCGGGTGGCGCGTTCCGACGTCAACGCTTCGTGCAGCCCGAGCACTTCGCCGCACGGAATGCCCGCGGCGGCGAGCGCCGCCAGCAGCGTCGCACGCGAGCGGCGCGCGAGTTCGCGGCGGATCTCGGGCAGCAGGTCGGCGCGATTCTCCGAACGGCCGAGGTTGGTCCTGTAGCGTTCGTCGGCCGCGAGATCGGGCCGCTCGATCGCGTCGCAGAAGCGCGCGAACTGCGTGTTGTTGCCGACCGTGATCACGAGCGGGCCGTCGGCCGCATCGAATACGCCGTACGGCACGATCGACGGATGCGCGTTGCCGTAGCGCGGCGGGTCCTCGCCCATCAGCAGCGCATCGAGCCCGTAGTACGCGGTGATCATCAGCCCGCAGTCGAACAGCGCCATCTCGATGCGGCGACCGCGCCCCGTCGCATGGCGTTCGTACAGCGCGGCGAGGATCGCCTGCGCCGAATACATGCCGGTGAACAGGTCGACCGCCGCGACGCCGAACTTCAGCGGCGGCTGGCCGGCCTCGCCGTTCAGCGCCATCAACCCGGCCTCGCCCTGGACGACGAGGTCGTAGCCGGGCCGCGCGGCCTCGGCGCCCGATCGGTCGTAGCCCGAGATCGCGCAGTGCACGAGCCGCGGATTCAGCTCGGCCAGCGCGTCGTAGCCGAGCCCGAGCTTCTCCGCGCCGCCGAACTTGAAGTTGTGGAGCACCACGTCGGCCCGCGCGGCCAGCTCGCGCGCGATGCGCTGGCCGGCTTCCGTCTGCAGGTCGACGCAGATCGAGCGCTTGCTGCGGTTCACGCTGTTGAAATAGGTGGTTTCGGTGTCGCCGATCCGCAGCCCCCAGTCGCGCGTATCGTCGCCGCGCGCCGGATGCTCGACCTTGATCACTTCCGCGCCGAAATCGGCAAGCACCATCGCGCACCACGGGCCCGCGAGCACGCGCGAGAAATCGAGCACCTTCACGCCGGCCAGCGGCAGCGCGCGCGCTTCGTTCGTCATCGTCGTCTCCTCCATTCGCGTTTGCGCCGTTATCGTTTGGACAGCGCGATGTAGCGCGCGAGATGGTGATCCTCATCGCCGAGCTGGTGATCGATCATCACGAGCCGCTTCGCGTAGTGCGCCAGCGGCAACTCCCACGTCATCCCGATTCCGCCGTGCAGCTGGATGCTTTCCTCGGCGACGAGCGTGCCGATCCGGCCGATGCTGTATTTCGCCGCCGCGAGCGCGCGCTCGCGCACCGCGCGCGGCGCATCGAGCTGCGCGGCCGCGTTGATCACGGCCGAGCGCGCCTGCTCGACTTCGAGCAGCAGATCGGCCATCCGGTGCTGCAGCGCCTGGAAGCTGCCGATCGGCAACCCGAACTGCTTGCGCGTGCGCAGATACTCGAGCGTCGCTTCCTTCGCGACGTCCATCGCGCCGAGCGCTTCCGCCGACAGCGCGAGCAGCCCGTAGCCGAGCACGCGTTCGAGCAGCTCGGCGCCCGCTTCGCCGTCGTGCGCGCCGAGCGCCGCATCGGCCGGCAGCGCGACGCGCTCGAAGCGCACTTCGGCCGCGCGGCCGCCGTCGATCTTCCGGTAGTCGCGCAGCGACACGCCCGGCGCCTCGGCCGGCACGACGAACAGGCCGATGCCGGCCGCGTCGTCGTCGCGCCCCGACACGCGCGCGCTGACGACGAAGAACGCCGCCTGCGCGGCCTGGTCGACGACGCCCTTCGCGCCCGTCAGCACCCAGCCGTCGCCCGCACGTTCGGCGCGCGTGCGCACGGTCGTCAGCTCGTAGTGCGAACCCGGCTCGTCGTGCGCGAACGCGGCGCTCGCGCTGCCGTCGATCAACGCGGCGAGCTTGTCGCGATGCGCATCGCCGCCCGCGAGCGACAGCGCACGGCCGGCCAGCAGCGCGCCGAGGAACGGCTCGACGACGAGCCCGCGCCCGAGGCATTCGAACACCACGGCGATGTCGAAGCCGGCGCCGCCGAAGCCGCCGTCGGCTTCCGGAAACAGCGCGCCGACCGTGCCGAGTTCGGCGAAGCGCCGCCACATCGCGCGGTCGAAGCCTTCGGCCGACTGCGCGATGCGGTCGCGCACCGGGAACGCGTACTGTTCGGCGATGAAGCGGTTCAACGTGTCCGCCAGCATCCGGCGATCTTCTGTGTGCTGAAAATCCATCGTCGCGTCCCTCGTTACAGCCCGAGCATCATCTTCGCGATGATGTTCTTCTGGATCTCGTTCGAGCCGCCGAAGATCGACAGCTTCCGGTTGTTGAAATACTGCTGCGCGGCGCTCGCGGCTTCGTCGGGGCCGACCGGTTCGCCAGCGTAGTCGGCGTCGAGCGCATCTTCGACGAACGGCTGCGCATACGGCCCCATCGCGCGCCGCATCAGCGCGGTGATCTCCTGGCGAATCTGCGTGCCGCGAATCTTCAGCATCGAGCTTTCCGCGCCCGGCACGCCGCCGCCCGCGACCGCGGCCAGCACGCGCAGGTTGGTCGTGCGCATGTTTTCCAGTTCGATCTCGACGCGCGCGACGCGTGCCGCGAAGAACGGATCGTCCGCGAGCGGCCGGCCGTTCTTCGTGACCTTCGCGGCCACCGCGCGCAGCCGGTCGAGGGCAGCGGTCGAGAAGCCGATGCCGGCGATGTTGGTGCGCTCGTACGTGAGCAGGTATTTCGCGCAGGTCCAGCCGCGGTTCTCTTCGCCGACCAGGTTTTCCACGGGCACGCGCACGTCGGTGAAGAACACCTCGTTCACCTCGTGCTCGCCGTCGAGCGTGATGATCGGGCGCACCTCGACGCCCGGCGTGTTCATGTCGATCAGCAGGAAGCTGATGCCTTCCTGCTTGCGCACGTCGGTCGCGGTGCGCACGAGGCAGAAGATCATGTTCGCGTAGTGGCCGAGCGTGGTCCACGTCTTCTGGCCGTTCACGACGTAGTGATCGCCATCGCGCACCGCGCTCGTCTTCACCGCCGCGAGATCGGAGCCGGCGCCCGGTTCCGAATAGCCCTGGCACCACCAGTCGGTGCCGTCGAGAATGCGCGGCAGCCAATGGCGCTTCTGCGCGTCGCTGCCGTACTTGATCAGCACGGGGCCGAGCATGTTCACGCCGAACGGCACGATGCGCGGCGCGCCGGCGAGCGCACATTCGTTGTCGAACAGGAACTTCTGCGCGACGCTCCAGCCGGGGCCGCCGTATTCGCGCGGCCAGTGGCTCGCGAGCCAGCCGCGCGCGTTCAGGATCGCGTGCCATTCGCGCATGTCGTCGCGCGTCAGATGCAGCCCGCCCTTCACCTTGCGCGCGATGCGCTCGGGCAGTTCGGCTTGCAGGAAGCGCTGCACTTCCGCGCGGAAGGCTTCTTCTTCGGGCGTGAAATCGAGGTCCATCTTCGTTCCGTTGCAAATGCGGTTGGCGTTCAGTCGATGCGGTTCAGGCTCGCGAAATCCGCGCCGCGCGCGACGAGATCGACGAGCAGCGGCGACGGCTTCCAGAACAGCGGATCTTCCTTCGCGAACGCGCGGATATCGGCGAGCACGTTCGCGAGGCCGACCGTGTCCGCGTAGTGCATCGGGCCGCCGCGATAGCGCGGGAAGCCGTAGCCGTACAGGAACACCGCGTCGACGTCGAGCGGGCGCAGCGCGATCTTTTCGTGCACGACGTTCGCGCCTTCGTTGATCATCGCGGCGAGGTAGCGGCGCAGGATCTCGCCGTCGGTGAACGTGCGCGGCGTGACGCCCTTCTTCGCGCGTTCCTGCGCGACGATCGCTTCCACTTCCGGGTCGGGCGTGCCGACGCGCGCGCCGTCCGGATACAGGTAGTAGCCGCGGCCGGTCTTCTGCCCGAACCAGCCGCGCTCGCACAGCCGGTCGGAAATCTCCACGTAGCGCGCGTTCGGGTCGCGCGTCGCCGCGCGGCGCTTGCGGGTCGCCCAGCCGATGTCGCCGCCCGCGAGGTCGACCACCTGGAACGGACCCATCGGGAAGCCGAACTCGCGCACCGCGCGATCGATCTGGTACGGCGACGCACCGTCTTCCATCAGGTAGTCGGCCGCCGTCCGGTAGACGGCGAGGATCCGGTTGCCGATGAAGCCATCACATACGCCCGCGCGCACCGGCGTCTTCTTCAATTGCTTCGCGAGCGCGAACGCGGTCGCGACGACGTCCGGGCTCACGCGCGCCGGCACGACGATCTCGAGCAGCTTCATCACGTTGGCCGGCGAGAAGAAATGCAGGCCGATCACGTCGGCCGGCCGGTCGATGCTTGCGGCGAGCGCGTCGATGTCGAGATACGACGTGTTGGTCGCGAGCACCGCGCCCGGCTTGCACACGCGGGCGAGCTCGGCGAACACGGCCTGCTTCACAGCCATGTCCTCGAATACGGCCTCGATCACGACGTCGGCCTGCGCAAGCGCGTCGTACGACGTGCTGCCCTTGAAGCGCGCGAGCCGCGCCGCGTGCGCGGCCGGCGTCATCCGCCCTTTCGCGACGAGGCCGTCGTACACCTTCTCGACGTGCGCGCGGCCGCGCGCGAGCGACGCTTCGTCGCGCTCGATCATCGTCACCGGCAGCCCCGCGTCGAGCGCCGCGACCGCGATGCCCGCACCCATCGTGCCGCCGCCGACCACGCCGATCCGCTCGACCGGCCGTGCGCTCGCGCGCCGCGCCTCGGGTGCCTTCGCCGCCTCGCGCTCCGCGAAGAACGCATGCACGAGGCCCGCACGCTGCGGGCTGTCGAGGCACTGCAGGAACAGGCTCCGTTCGAGCTTCATCCCCGCATCGAACGACTGCGTGAGCGCGGCCTCGACCGCGTCGACGATCTTCGCCGGCGAGAAAAGGCCGCGCGACTTCTTCGGCAGTTCCGCGCGCGCCGCGTCAAGCGCGGCCTGCGCGGCCGCGCGGTCTGCCAGGCCCTGCGCGTCGCGCGTGCGGCGCACGGGCGCGCCGAGCGACACGAGCTCCTGCGCGTACGCGAGCCCTTCGGCGAGCGTATCGTCGCTGTGCGCGATGCGATCGACGAGGCCGAGCGTGAGCGCCTCCTCGGCGCTCGCATGGCGGCCCGTCAGCATCAGGTCGAGGGCGGCTTTCGCGCCGATCAGGCGCGGCGTGCGCTGCGTGCCGCCCGCACCGGGCAGCAGGCCGAGCGTCACTTCGGGCAGCCCGAGCTTCGCGCCCGGCACCGCGAGCCGGTAATGCGCGGCCAGCGCGACCTCGAGGCCGCCGCCGAGCGTCGCACCGTGCAGCGCGACCACGACCGGCTTCGTGCTCGACTCGATGCGTTCGCACACGTCGGGCAGCGACGGCGGCACGGGCGGCTTGCCGAATTCGCGGATGTCGGCGCCCGCGATGAAGTTGCGGCCGGCGCCGACGATCAGCACCGCGTGGATCGTGTCGTCGGCCTGCGCGGCGTCGATCGCGTCGGCGAGGCCGCGCCGTACGTCGGCGGACAGCGCGTTGACGGGCGGATGGTCGATCGTGACGACGAGGATCTTGTCGCGCCGCTCGCGCGTGACGGTGCCGGTTGGAGGGGTAGCGGGGGAATTCATGGCGTCTCCTGTCGAAGCTGTCGATGCAGCAGGCATGACCCGATTCTCGATTGATCGAGATTCGTTGACAATTCCCGCACGCTTTTACAAGCTGTCAAGTCCGACTTGACACCGAATCTTTCCGACCGTTAAACGGGCCGGATCAGGAGACACCCCGCATGGACCTGAACGCGCTGACGCTGCTCGTCGAGATCCTCGATGCCGGCAATCTCAGCAAGGCCGCGCAGCGGCTCAAGATGAGCCGGGCGAACGTCAGCTACCGGCTGAACCAGCTCGAGCGCTCGATCGGCCAGCAGCTCGTGCGGCGCACGACGCGGCGCATGGAGCCGACCGAGATCGGACTGAAGCTGTACGAGCACGGCCGGCGCATCCGCAACGAACTGCTCGCCGCGCAGGAATCGGTGACCACGCTCGGGCAGGATCTGCAGGGCCGCGTGCGGCTGTCGGTGCCGAGCGGCTACGGGCAGATGGTGATGTCCGACTGGCTGCTCGCGTTCAAGCGGCGGCATCCGGGCATCGTGCTCGACGTGGTGTTCGAGAATCGCGTGGAAGACCTGATGCGCGACGAAGTCGACATCGCGATCCGCGTGATGTCCGAGCCGCCGCAGAACCTCGTCGCGCGCGACATGGGCGCGGTGCGCTACGTCGCGTGCGCGTCGCCCGCGTTCGCGGCCGCGCACGGGATGCCGGCGAGCCTCGGCGCGCTGGCCGCCGCGCCGGTCGTCACCGCGACGGTGATGGGCCGGCAACTCCGGATCGCCGCGTATCTCGGCGACGAACGCCACGAGGTGCTGCTCGAACCCACGCTGATTTCGGAGAACTTCCTGTTCCTGCGCCAGGCGATCCTCGCGGGGATCGGCGTCGGCATCGTGCCCGACTACGTGATGCAGGACGACCTGCGCCGCGGCGCCGTCGTCACGTCGCTCGACGCGTACCGGCTCAGCATCTTCGGCACCCACATGTACATGCTCTACATGCCGAACCGCCACCATACGCGCGCGACGTCGACGTTCATAGAGTTCATCCTCGAACAGGCCGGAAAGACCGGCCGCGGCGGGCCCGGCGGGATGCGTCAGGGTTTCCTGTCGGATGACAAGCCGCCGGCCACGCGGCGACAATAGCGCGCCGGGGCGGGCAGCGCCGTTGCGCCAGCGCCAACGTGACGCCGCCGTCTCCTTCGAATTCACTGCTGCCGAGGGTTCAATGTTCGACCGGATTCGTCCGCATTCGCGTCCCTGGACGCTGCTCGCTGCCGTCGCGCTCGTCGCGCTCGACGCCGGCTGCACGTCCCCGTCCGCGCCGTCGGGCGCCGTCGTCCCGGTTGCCGCCGCGTCGGGCGCGGCCGTCCCGCTGCCCGGCGTTCACGCGCCCGAACCGTCGTCCGGCTGGACCGACAAGCCGGGGTGGACCTCGCAGCACTTCATGATCGCGGCCGCGAACCCGCTCGCCACGCAGGCCGGCTACGACATGCTGAAAGCCGGCGGCACCGCGATCGACGCGGCCATCGCGACGCAGATGGTGCTCGCGCTGGTCGAGCCGCAATCGTCGGGCATCGGCGGCGGCGCGTTCATGCTGTACTTCGACGGCAAGACGACGCAGGCGTACGACGGCCGCGAAACCGCGCCGGCCGCCGCGACCGAGCGCCTCTTCTACGGGCCGACCGGCCAGCCGATGGGCTTCTACGAAGGTGTCGTCGGCGGGCGCTCGGTCGGCACGCCGGGCGTGCTGCGCATGCTCGACGCCGCGCACCGCGCGCACGGCAAGCTGCCGTGGCGTCGGCTGTTCCAGCCGGCCATCCGGCTCGCCGAGCGCGGCTTCACGATCAGCCCGCGGCTCGCGATGCTGATCGCGAACGACAAGTACCTGCACGACGACCCGGCCGCCCGCGCGTATTTCTACAATGCGGACGGCACGCCGAAGGCTGCCGGCACGGTGCTGAAGAATCCCGCGCTCGCGACCGTGCTGCGCCAGGTCGCCGACCGCGGCGCGAACGCGTTCTACAGCGGCGCGATCGCGCGCGACATCGTCACGAAAGTGCGCAAGCACCCGACCAACCCGGGGCTGCTGTCGCTGCAGGATCTCGCGCGCTACAAGGCGAAGGTGCGCGCGCCGCTGTGCGCCGACTATCGGCGCTCGGTGGTCTGCGGGATGCCGCCGCCCTCGTCGGGCGGCCTCGCGATCGCGCAGATGCTCGGCATTCTCGAGGCGATGCCCGACTGGCAGCAGATCGGCGCGCAGAAGCCGGTGCGCAACGAGCTCGGCTACGAGCCGACGCCGTTCGCCGCCCATCTGTTCAGCGAAGCCGGGCGTCTCGCGTACGCGGACCGCGCGCGCTACGTGGCCGATCCCGATTTCGTGCCGCTGCCGGGCGGCAACTGGGCGAGCCTCACCGACAAGTCCTATCTCGCGCAGCGCGCGCGGCTGATCGGCGACAACAGCATGGGTGTCGCACAGGCCGGCACGCCCCAGGGCGCGACGCTCGCGACGGCCGACGACCGCAGCGCCGAATTGCCGTCGACGTCCGACATCGCGATCGTCGACCGCTACGGCCAGGCGCTGTCGATGACGACCAGCATCGAGGACGCGTTCGGCTCGCGGCTGATGGTGCGCGGCTTCATGCTGAACAACCAGCTCACCGACTTCTCGTTCGCGTCGACCGACAACGGCCGGCCGATCGCGAACCGCGTGCAGCCCGGCAAGCGGCCGCGCTCGGCGATGTCGCCGGAACTCGTGTTCGACAAGAAGACGAAGCAGGTGACGATGATCGTCGGCTCGGCCGGCGGCCCCGCGATCATCAATCACGTCGCGAAGACGCTGGTCGGCGTGCTCGACTGGGGGATGACGATGCAGCAGGCGATCGCGCTGCCGAACTTCGGGTCGATGAACGGGCCGACGCAACTCGAACGCGGCCGCGTGTCGGACGCGCTCGTCGACGGGCTGAAGGGCCGCGGGCACGACGTGCAGATCGTCGAGATGAACTCGGGGCTGCAGGGAATCCAGCGGCTGAACGTGCAGGGGCAGACGGTGTGGTTCGGCGGGGCGGATCCGCGCAGGGAAGGAGTGGCGATGGGGGAATGAGGCCGGTAACGCGTGCGCGATCGTTGCGCATCGAACTGACGGCCCTCCCCTCCTCCACCGACGCATTGCGCCATGAATGCGACGACGCGCCTTCCGGACGTCGTCGCCGTTTCCCGGCTACGTGCCCCCCAACCCGCGCTCCCCTCATCGCATCGCGACATCGAACCGCCGCGCGATCGCGCACCCATAGCGTGTCCTATCCGCGCTAAATCACTTTCGTAACTGTCTGATCGACGACGCCTGCGTCCGTCCGTATAGTCGCTCGCTCAGTCCGGGCCCACGCGATAGCGGTCCGCCACCCGCGGCAACGACGCTGCGCCCCGCGCCTTTCGACGAAGCCGCACATGGATCCCGGGCTGCATCGAACATCTCATCGATCAGGATTACGAATAATATGTCACGCACATCCGCTGCAGATTCCCGTACCGCTCGGATCCGCTCGCATGCTTGCCCCGAACGGCAACGCGCGCCCTCCGCCCGCCTGCCGGCACTCGCCGTCGCCGTCGCCGTCGCCATCGCCGCGCTCGCACCGTACTACGTCCATGCGACCGAAAACGATCTGGTTCAGCACTACCTGACGATCAAGGACGGTGCCGGCGGCGAGCCAACCGCGTCCGGAGCCGGGTCGATCGCGATCGGACCTGGCGCAAAGGCGAATGGCGAGACGGGCGAGGACTACTCGGCGCTCGCGATCGGCGCACATGCCACCGCCGATGGGCGCGCCACCGTGGCCGTCGGCGAAGCCGCCCATATCCAGGGCGACCGCTCGAGCGCGGTCGGCGTGTCGTCGTACGTCACGGGCGATCGTTCGAGCGCGTTCGGTTCGTCATCGCG
Source organism: Burkholderia sp. MSMB1459WGS (assembly GCF_001534535.1). Lineage (NCBI taxonomy): Bacteria > Pseudomonadati > Pseudomonadota > Betaproteobacteria > Burkholderiales > Burkholderiaceae > Burkholderia > Burkholderia sp. MSMB1459WGS. The sequence continues at coordinate 23,596 of NZ_LPMU01000034.1, read as the reverse complement.
AGTCGAAGCCGTGCGCGGCGTGGCGCTCGGCGCGGACTCCAAGGTCACCGCCAACGGTGCGGTCGCGCTCGGCCAAGGTAGTGTCGCCGACCGCACGAATACCGTGTCGATCGGCACGGCGAGCACCCAGCGCCAGCTCGTCAACCTCGGCGCCGGCACCCGCGACACCGACGCTACCAACCTGTCGCAGTTGAAACCCGTCGTCGCCGCGCTCGGCGGCGATGCGACCGTCGACGCGAACGGAACCGTGCGCGGCCCGACCTACACGGTCGACGGACAATCGTTCGACAACGTCGGCGGTGCACTGACCCAGCTCGACGGACGCGTCACGACGATCGACGGACGTGTCGCCACCGTCGAAAACAACGTGACGTCGATCCGCAACGACGTCACCGATCTCGGCACGCGGCTCGACAACGGCACGGCCGGCCTCGTCCGGCAGGATCCGGCGAGTCTCGCGATCTCGATCGGCGCCGGCAAGGGCGGCACGTCGGTGAGCGTCGCCGGCACGGACGGCACACGCACGCTGACCGGCCTGTCGAACGGCATCGGCGACACCGATGCCGTGACGGTCGCGCAGCTCAAGGCGACCGGGCTGATCGATCCGAACGGCAAGGCGCTCGGCGCGATCGTGTACGACGACCTGAAGCTGGATCGCGCCACGCTCGGCGGCGTCGGCGGCACCTTGCTCGACAACGTCAAGGCAGGCGCCATCGCGGCGAACAGCATGCAGGCCGTGAACGGCGGGCAGCTCTTCTCGATGCAGCAGCAATTCGAAACTCGCCTGGAATCGCTCGACACGCGCATCAACAACATCGAGCAGGTCGGCCCCGGCACCAGGCCGCCGATCGGCGAGCAGGGCGGCCAGTTGGCGCAGCTGGGCGACGGCTCCGGCGCGACCGGCTCGAACTCGATGGCGCTCGGCCAGAATTCGAGCGCATCCGGCAACGGCAGTCTCGCGCTCGGCAACAACGCGACCGCATCGGGCCAGAATTCGGTTGCACTCGGCAACGGCTCCGTCGCCGATCGCGACAACACGGTGTCCGTCGGCGCGCCGGGGCAGGAGCGGCAGATCACCCACGTGGCGCCCGGCACTGCCCCGACCGATGCCGTGAACGTCCAGCAACTGAACGACCACATCGGCAGCGTTCGATCCGACATGGATCACTATCGACGTGACGCAAGCGGCGGCATCGCGTCCGCCGTCGCGATCGCGAACCTGCCGCAGGCGTCGCTGGCGGGCGAAAGCATGGTCTCGGTCGCCGGCGGCACCTACAGCGGGCAATCGGCCGTCGCGTTCGGCGTGTCGACCGCCACCCGCAACGGGCGCTGGGTGGTCAAGGCGTCCGGGTCGACCAATACCCGCGGCACGGTCGCGGTCGGCGCCGGCGCCGGCTATCGCTGGTAACGCGCGCCACGGCGGCACCGTCCGCTTCAAACGGCAGGGGGCCGGGTTCGATCGACACGCACCCCGGCCCCTCGTCTTCTCGACGCGGGCGCCAACGGGCGTCCGTGCAGCCTGTACGGCCTACCCTCGCCCCTTCCACGGCACCACCCGCCGCTCGACCCACCGCATCGCCAGATCGAACAGCCACGCGATCGCGCCGATGATCAGAATCCCCATCACGACGATGTCGGTGCGCAGAAAGCTCGATGCGTTGAGCACCATCTGCCCGAGCCCGGCCGTCGCGGCGACCATCTCGGCCGCGACGAGCGTCGTCCACCCGAACCCGATCGCGATCCGCAGCCCGGTGAGAATTTCCGGCAGCGCAGCCGGCAACACGACGTGCCGCACGATCTGCGCGAAGCTGCCGCCGAGCGAGTACGCGGCGTTGATCTGCTCGACCGTCGCCGCGCGCACGCCGGCGCGTGCGGCCATCGCGATCGGCGCGAAGCATGCGAGGAAGATCACGACGAGCTTCGCCGTCTCGTCGATGCCGAACCAGATCACGACGAGAGGCAGATACGCAAGCGGCGGCAGCGGCCGGTAGAACTCCAGCAGCGGATCCAGCACGCCGCGTGCGATGCGGCTCACGCCCATCAGGATGCCGGCCGGCACACCGATCGCGGCGGCAAGCGCGAACGCACCGAACACGCGGGCAGCGCTCCACAGCAGATGGTCGGACAACGGCAGGCCGCCCTGGATACGGCCGTGCCATGCGTCGACGAACGCCGCCCACACCGCTTCCGGCGCGGGCAGGAACAGCGGCGGCAGCCACTGCAGATGCGTCGCGACCCACCACAGCACGGCCAGCGCCGCGATCGTCGCCGCGCTCAGCGCGGCCGTCTTCCCCTGCCCGGGCAAGCGATAGCGGCCCGACGAACGACGCGCACGCACAGCACGCGCCGCAGCCTCGGCCCGCGTCGTGCGACCGTCGTCCGGCTCGAAATCCGCGGCCGTTCGGTCGGCCGCCCACGAATCCTGCGTGCTCATGGTGTCCTGCCTGTGCAATGTACTGATCCGGCCACGCCCGACGGACGCACCCTGCCTCGCGAACTCGTGCATCACGCGGTCCCGGCGACTACCGGCTCGTCGCGATGCAGATACGCGATCAGCCGCTCGCGCCATCCGATGAATTCCGGCGACGACTTCACCGCACGTGCATCGCGCGTTTCGACGTAGCGGCGCGCGAACGGCAATTCGAAGGTTTCCGCGATCCGGCCGGGGCCCGGCGTCATCACGACGAGACGCGTCGCGAGAAAGAGCGCCTCCTCGACGTCGTGCGTGATGAAGAACACCGTCTTGCCGGTCCGCGCCCACACGTCGAGCACGAGCGCCTGCATCGTGCCGCGCGTCATCGCATCGAGCGCGCCCATCGGCTCGTCCATCAGCAGCACGCGCGGATCGCTCGCGAGCGCGCGCGCGATGCCGACGCGCTGTTGCATCCCGCCCGACAGTTCGTACACGCGCGCGTGCGCATGGCGCTCGAGGCCGACGAGCGCGAGCATCTCCGCCGCGCGCGCTTCGCGTTCGGCCTTCGGCACGTGTGCGAAGCGCAGTCCGAGCGCGACGTTGTCGAGCACGTCGAGCCACGGCAACAACGCGTATTTCTGGAACACGACGCCGCGATCGGCGCCGGGGCCCGTGATCGGCACGCCGTCGACGGATACGTCGCCCGTCGTCGGTGCGACGAAGCCGGCCATGCAGTTCAGCAGCGTCGTCTTTCCACAGCCGGACGCACCGAGCGCGACGACGAATTCACCGGCATCGATGCGCAGGTCGACGCGCGCGAGCGCCTGCGTCGTCGGCCTGCCGCGCTCGCCCGGATAGGCGACCGATACCTGGCGGACTTCCAGCGTACTCATGACCGAAGGGCTCCGCGATGAATGGGCCGAACGACCGCGCTCAGCGCGCGGCCTTCTGCACGAACTGCGGATCGACGCCCGCCGAATAGTCGGCGAGCACCGTCTGGATCGTGCCTTGCGATTTGAGGAACGCGGCCGTGGCCGCGAGCGACTTCGCGGCGCCCGATTGCGCGCCGCCGCCGAGCCACGTCGGCGAAGCCTGCTCGGCCGCCGTCGGGAATGCGTAGAGCGCGAGGCTCGCGGGCACATCTGCCGCGTTCGCGCCCGACACCTTCGCCACCGCCGCGACCTGCGGCGAGCCGACCTTCCACGCCGCGGCATGCGCGCGGTAGTCGGCATCGGCGGCCGCGAGCACCTTCACGAAGCGCGTGACGAATTCGGGATTCTCGCGCGCGAACTTGCGGCTCACGACGAAGCCGTCGAAGGTCGACTTGCCGCTTTCCTTCGCAACTTGGCCCGACGTCGTCAGCACCGTGCCCGACTGCTTGACCTTCGCGAGCACCGGATCCCAGATATAGGTCGCGTCGATGTCGCCGCGCGTCCACGCGGCCGCGACTTCGGGCGGACGCAGGTTGACGATCTTCACGTCGTTCGGATTCACGCCCGCGGCCTGTAGCGCGACGAGCGTATGGAAGTGCGACGTCGACACGAACGGCACGCCGATCTTCTTGCCCTTGAGTGCGGCGACGCTGGTCACGCCCGAGCCGTTGCGCGCGACGAGCGCCTCGGCGTCGTTGATGTTGTCGAGCACCCAGAACAGCGAGATGTCGAGCCCCTGCGACAGGCCGGCCGCGATCGGGCTCGAACCGGCTTCGCCGAGCTGCACGGAGCCCGACGCGAGCGCGCGGATCACGTCGGCGCCGCTGTCGAGCTTGCGGAACGTGACCTTGTAGCCGGTCGCCTTTTCGACTTCACCGCTCGCCTGCGCGTAGCGCCACGGCACGACCATGTCCTGGTACGCGATCACGACTTCGCGCGATTCGGCATGCGCCGGGCCGAGCGCGGCAAAGGCGGTCAGCGCGACGGCGGCGCGGCGGATGAAGCTGAAACGGGACATGCGGCTCTCCTTCGGAATGCGGGTGTTGCAAGCGGAGAGCCGACTTTACGAGCTTTGCGCGCGGCGGGAGCGAACTTATCGTGCGAAGCTATCGATGCCGTTTCAGCTTTGCTTTTCATGCTGGATCGGATCGCGCGTCCGGTCGGGTGACGATTGCCGTGCACATGCGCGGATCACCGCCGCGCCAACGAAAAAGCCCGCATCGCTGCGGGCTTTCGGGACTGCGGGTCTTGCGCGGATGGAGGCAAACGCGGTGCTCAGACCACCCCCGCCCCATGCGCCTGCAGATCGGCGTGATAGCTCGACCGCACCATCGCGCCGACGGCCGCGTGCGTGAAGCCCATCTTGTACGCCTCTTCCTCGTACATCTTGAACGTGTCCGGATGCACGTACGCGCGCACCGGCAGGTGGTGCTCGGACGGCTGCAGGTACTGGCCGATCGTCAGCATGTCGACGTCGTGCGCGCGCAGGTCGCGCATCACCTGCAGGATTTCCTCTTCCGTTTCGCCGAGGCCGACCATCAGCCCCGACTTCGTCGCGACGTCCGGATGCAGCGCCTTGAAGTCCTTCAACAGCTTCAGCGAGTGCGCGTAGTCCGAGCCCGGGCGCGCTTCCTTGTACAGGCGCGGCACCGTTTCGAGGTTGTGGTTCATCACGTCGGGCGGCGCCGCGTTCAGGATCGAAATCGCACGGTCGAGACGGCCGCGGAAGTCCGGCGTCAGGATCTCGATGCGCGTGTCGGGCGACTGCTCGCGCACCTCGCGGATGCACTCGACGAAGTGGGCGGCGCCGCCGTCGCGCAGGTCGTCGCGGTCGACGCTCGTGATCACCACGTACTTGAGCTTGAGCGCGGCGATCGTGCGTGCGAGGTTCTTCGGCTCATCCGCGTCGAGCGGATCGGGGCGGCCGTGGCCGACGTCGCAGAACGGGCAGCGGCGCGTGCACTTGTCGCCCATGATCATGAACGTCGCGGTGCCCTTGCCGAAGCATTCGCCGATGTTCGGGCAGCTCGCTTCCTCGCACACGGTGTGCAGGTTGTGCTCGCGCAGGATCGTCTTGATCTCGTTGAAACGCGAGCTGCCGGTGGCCGCCTTCACGCGGATCCATTCGGGCTTCTTCAGCTTTTCGATCGGAATGACCTTGATCGGGATGCGCGCCGTCTTCGCCTGCGCCTTCTGCTTGGCGGTCGGATCGTAGGCCGGGGTCGCGGCCGTATCGGCCGGTGCGGGAGAAGCGGTAACGTCAGTCATTCGATTGTTCCAGTGCGTGCGGCTTGTCGGCGGCTGCGGATGCGCCGTCGAGGTTGGCGATCAGACGGCCCACCAGCGTATGGGCGACGTCGTTCCAGTCGGCGGCAACCTCGAGGCTCGCCATGTCGACGGTTTCCAGTCCGGCATAGCCGCACGGATTGATCGCAAGAAACGGGCGCAGATCCATCTTCACGTTCAGGCTCAGCCCGTGATAGCTGCAGCCGTTGCGGATCTTCAGGCCGAGGGCCGCGATCTTCGCGCCTTCGTGCACGCCGGATGCCACGTAGATGCCCGGCGCGCCCGCCTTGCGGACCGAAGCGAGATTATACGCCGCGAGGGTGTCGATCACGGCCTGCTCGATCTTCGTCACGAGCGTGCGCACCATCAGCTTGCGCCGGCGCAGATCCAGCAGCAGGTAGACGACGATCTGGCCGGGGCCGTGGTAGGTGATTTGCCCGCCGCGGTCGACCTTCACGAGCGGCACGCCGCTGTCGGCCACCAGCAGGTGCGCCGGGTCGCCGGCCTGGCCGAGCGTGTAGACGGGCGGATGCTCGACCACCCAGATCTCGTCGCCGGTGTCGGCCGTGCGCGTGTCGGTGAACGCGCGCATCGCGTCGAAGCTCGTCTCGTAGGCCTCGCGGCCCCGCCACCGCACGGTGACCGGCTGAGCCGGGGCGCCGGCGGGCGATGCGGAAACGGCGACAGGCGTGGACACGATGGAAACCGGCGAAACGGACATGGGCGGTAGTTTACCGAAAACCCGTGGGTCTCGCCGGCCTTGGGTGGGGGACGGATCGCCGGTATCCGTCGGACGAAACGACGGTCAGACGGTGCGCCAGCCGTCGTGGACCCATGCAGCGACGCGTTCGCGCAACCGGGCCAGCCCGCCGAGCGCGACTTCCCGCGGCGGCCGCGACACCGAGAACGCGACGCGCGCGCCTTCCCGGCTTTCCGCGCTGAGCCACAGCCGCTCGCCGCGGCGCAGCTTGAGCGTCTCGCCATCGACCAGGAAGTAATCGTCGACGTCGTTGCTGCGCGTCGCCCAGACCGGCCCGCACTGGACGATCAGTCGCGTGCTGCGTTGCACCTTCATCGGCACGGTCTCGCCCACGGGAATTTCAAACGTGATGCTTGAAGAGATTTCTTGCATGATCGACTCCGCCAATAAGTGCTTCGATGGCTACAATCGTAGTCACTCGAAGGCGCCCGACCAAACGACCAATTTTCACGTCGATGTGAGGAAAATTAGCAAATGGACCTCCGCCAGCTCCCGGCGCTGAACGCGATTCGCGCGTTCGAAGCCGCCGCCCGCCACGAGAACTTCTCGCGCGCCGCCGACGAGCTGTTCGTCACGCACGGCGCGGTCAGCCATCAGGTTCGCGCGCTCGAGGAAGAGCTCGGCGTGCAGCTGTTCACGCGCAACGGCAAGCGGCTGTGCCTGACCGACGCCGGCATGCGCTACGCGCAGCAGATCCGCACCGCGCTGATGGTGATCGCCGATGCGACGCGCGACGTGCGCGCGAGCGACCGCGACCGGCGGCTGGTGGTGTCGATGCTGTCGTCGTTCGCCGCGCGCTTCATCACGCCGCGCATCGGCACGTTCATCGAGCGGCATCCGGAAATCGACGTCGAGCTGCAGTCGACCAACTCGCTCACCGATTTCGCGCGCGACGACGTCGATCTCGCGATCCGCTTCGGCTTCGGCAGCTATCCGGGGCTTCACGTGGAGCCGCTGTTCGAGGAGGTGTTCTTTCCCGCGTGCGCGCCGACACTGAACGGCGGCAAGCTGCCGCAGACGCCCGCCGATCTCGTGAACTACCCGCTGCTGCGCTCGGACGACGAGCTGTGGCGGCCATGGTTCGACGCGGCCGGGCTCGACACGCTTACCGAGCCGAAACGGGGCATTCTGTACCAGGATTCGTCGAACCTGCTGCTCGCGGCGATCGAGGGCCAGGGGATCGCGCTGGTGCGCCGCTCGCTCGCGGTGCACGACCTGCTCGACGGGCGCATCGTGCGCCTGTTCGACATCGACGGGCCGAGCCCGTGGCACTATTTTTTCGTGTGTCCGCCGCCGCTCTTGAACACGCCGCGCGTGCAGGCGTTCCGGACCTGGCTGTTCGAGGAAGTCGCCGAATACAAGCGGCTGTGCGACGAGCTGGACGCGCGGCGCGCGGCGGGGAAATGCCCCGCCGAGTGCGCGCTGGAGGGCGGATGGAAAGGGATCAGCGGCCGTTTGCGCTGATCCCCGGCCGCAGAACGGGCCTTAAAGTACGACCTTGACCATCGGATGGCCGGTCAGCGCGCGGTAGATGTTGTCGAGCTGCTCCTGGCTCGTCGCGCGCACGGTGATCGTGAGGCCCGTGTAATTGCCGCCGCTCGACGCGCGCTCCTCGATCTTCTCGACGTCGATCTCGTTGTCGTGAACGGCCACGACCTTGAAGATCGTGTCCTTGAATTCGGGGTGCGCCTTGCCCATGATCTTGATCGGGAAATCGCACGGAAACTCCAGCAGCGACTCCTTCCGGGTTTCGATCGCGCCGGTGACCTCGACGGTTTTGGTCGGTTCGCTCATCATTTTCTCCGGGTTAGGTCAAACTGTTCAAACTCGCGCGCCTTCGCACGCTGGTACGCGTCATACAGCGCCGCGAACACGGGGCCCGGCTTGCCGCCCTGCACGGGCAGATCGTCGAGCGACGTGACGGGCAGGATTTCCTTGGTGGCCGACGTGATCATGATTTCGTCGGCCGAACGCAGCTCGACCTCGCTGATCTCGCGCGCGACGAACCGGATCCCGCATTCGTCGGCCAGTTGCTCGACCAGCGCGTAGCGGATCCCTTCGAGGATCTTGTTGCTGCGCGGCGGCGCGAACAGTTCGCCGTTCTTCACGATCCACACGTTCGACGACGAGCCTTCGGTCACGTTTTCGTCGCGCAGCTGGATCGTCTCGAACGCGTCGCGTTCGGCCGCATGCTGCGCCATCAATACGTTGCCGAGCAGCGAGATCGACTTGATGTCGCAATGCAGCCAGCGGCGATCCTCGGCCGTCACGCAGCGCACACCCTTCGCACGCTCTTCTTCCGACGGCAGGCGCAGCGGGCTCGTCATCGCGAACACCGTCGGCACCGCGTTCGCCGGGAATGCATGACCGCGCTTCGCGACGCCGCGCGTCACCTGCAGGTAGACGAGCGCGTTGCCGTCGCCGAGGCCTTCGGCGTTCGCCGCGACCACCCGCTCGATCAGCGCGCGCCAACCGGCCGCATCGTGCGGGTTGTCGATGCCGATCTTCTTCAGGCTGCGCGCGAGCCGGTCCAGATGCTGTTCGATCCGGAACGGCACGTGCGCGCCGTCGTGCGCATACACGGGGACGACTTCATACACGCCGTCGCCGAAGATGAACCCGCGGTCGAGCACCGGCACACGGGCTTCGGACAGCGGCACCAGTTCCTCCTGCGACGAGACGCTGAGGTAGACGATCGGTTCGAATTCGGCTTGGCTCATGGCTATGACAGATGGGGATGAAGTCGTGAAAACAAAGGCCCGTCGCGCTTACTTCTTCTTGCTGAACATCAGCAGGATCGAGTCCCAGATACGTCCGAAGATACCCGCTTCCGGCACGGCCTGCAGCGCGACGACCGGGAATTCGGACAGCGTCTTGCCGTCGGCGACGATCTTCACGGTGCCGACCTGCTGGCCTTGCGCGAGCGGCGCGATCAGCGGCGCGTTGACGTCGACTTCGGTCTTGACCTTGTCGCCGAGGCCGCGCGGCACGGTCGCCCACTGGTCGGCGCTCACGCCGACCTGCACGGTGTTCTCCTTGCCCTTGTAGAGGCGCGGCGTCGCGATCGCCTGGCCGCCCTTGAACAGGCGCACCGAATCGAACGCGCTGTAGCCGTAGTTCAGCATCTTCATGCTGTCCTGCGTACGGTCGCTTTCCTTCTGCTCGCCCATCATCACCGACACGAGGCGGCGCTGGCCGTCGACACCCGGGATCGCGCGCTTGGCCGACGCGATCAGGCAGAAGCCGGCCGCCTGCGTATGGCCCGTCTTCAGGCCGTCGACCGTCGGGTCGAGCCACAGCAGCCGGTTGCGGTTGCCCTGGCGGATGTTGTTGTACTTGAATTCCTTCTCCGAGAAGATGCCGTAGTACTGCGGAAAATCGCGGATCAGGTGCGCGGACAGCTTCGCGAGGTCGCCGGCCGTCGTGTAGTGGTTCGGGTCGGGCATGCCGTTCACGTCGGCGAAGTGCGTGCCCTTCATGCCGAGGCGCGCGGCCTCGTCGTTCATCATCGTGACGAACTGGCCTTCGCTGCCGCCGACGAGTTCGGCCAGCGCGATCGCGGCATCGTTGCCCGACTGGATGATCATCCCGTACACGAGGTCATGCACGGACACCGGCTTGTTCGCCTCGATGAACATGCGCGACTCGTCGCGGCCGACGCGGCGCACCGCGTCGCTCGGCGTGACGATCTGCTCCATCGAGATCTTCTTCTTGTCGAGCGCCTCGAACACGAGGTACGCCGTCATCAGCTTCGTCAGCGACGCCGGCTCGACGCGTTCGTCCGCATTGCCCGATGCGAGCACCGTGTTGCTCGTCGCGTCGACGAGCACCCACGAGCGCGCGTTCACGCCCGGCGGCGGCACCGCGCCCGGCATGTAGGTCGCGGGCGCGCCGGTGGACTGCTCGGCGGCCGGCGCCGCATGCGCGGCCTTGGCCTTGGCGGCCGGCTTCGCCTCGGCGACGACGATGGTCGATGCGAGCGCGACGGGCAGCATCACGCCGAGCGCAACGTTGCGCGCGGCGGTGGCGAAGGCGATGGAGGAAGCGAGGGACTTGAGGCCTTGGGAAGACAGACGCATGATCGATTCAGGCTGATGGCAGAAAGTGCGGTGCGAAACGCGCAGGGTTGAACGGCAAGGCGGCGGGCGTTTCGGGCACTCGCCCGACACCGTCGGGCGACGCGAAACGCGCCGGTTGGACTCGTGCGGACGCGTTCGGTTCGCGGCCGTCGCGAGCGGGCGGACAGGCGGCGAAACGAGCGCCGCATGGGCCCAGCCGGGCCGCGGGCAACGCGGAATGCGGCCATTATACGTGGCCGCGAACGGCGTTTTCGCGAACCTGCCGCCGAACGCCCGCATACCGGCTGCGCGCGCATCGCGCGGCGGCGCATCGGGCACGCTTGCTCGACGCCGCACGAGAGACGGGCGCGGGCGGCGTGCAACGCGCGTTGCGCCGGCGTGCGGCAGCCGGGTTGCGGCGCGGCGTCGCGTGAAGTGTCGGGAAGGGTCGCGCATCATCCGGCCGGGCGCCGGTGCGCGGCACGGGCCCCGGCGCTTACGCCGGCGCCCGCATGCAGGCTGGCGCCTGTTCACGCTGATAACGGGCTTGCGCTGGCCCTAGCGCCACGCGTCGACGATGATGCGCTTCAGCACGTGCAGCTTGCGATGGAGGAAATGCTCGGCGCCGGGGATCACGACGACCGGCAGCTCCTGCGGCCGCGCCCAGTCGTACACCGACGCGATCGGCACCGTGTCGTCGGTTTCGCCGTGGATCACGAGCGTGTTCTCGGGCACGTCGGCCACCTGCCAGCGGCTCGCGGCCGTGCCGACGAACACCATCCGCTCGATCGTCTCGCCCGCGTCGCGCAGCCGCTTCGCGACGTGCGACAGCACGAAGGTGCCGAACGAGAAGCCCGCGAGCACGAGCGGCAGGTCCGCATACGCGGGCTGCGCGCGCATGTGCGCGAGCACCGCGAGCAGGTCGTCGGCCTCGCCGGCGCCGTTGTCGTGCACGCCTTCGGTCGCGCCGACGCCACGGAAGTTCGACCGATAGACGACGTAGTTCAGTTGCACGAGCGTGCGCGCGAGCGTCTGCGCGACCTTGTTGTCCATCGTGCCGCCGAACAACGGATGCGGATGCGCGACGAGCGCGATGCCGCGCGGCGCGGCGCCGCCTTCGCGCACGGCGTCGGGCAGGTCGACCGCGATTTCGATCTGGCCGATCGGGCCCGCGATCAACGATTTCTGCGTATGAACGTTCATTCGGCCGGCCCGCTCAGATCTTCAGGCGCTCGACGACCTTGCCGTCGCGCAGGTGCGACTCGACGATCTCGTCGATGTCGGCCCGATCGACGTACGTGTACCACGTGCCTTCCGGATACACGACCATCACCGGCCCTTCCTCGCAGCGGTCGAGGCAGCCGGCCTTGTTGATGCGGACCTTGCCGGGCCCCGCGAGACCGAGTTCCTTCACGCGCTTTTTCGCGTATTCCTGCATGGTCTGCGCGTCGCATTGCGCGCAGCTCGGGCGTTCGGCGCCCGGTTCGCGCTGGTTCAGGCAGAAGAAGACGTGGTGCTGATAGTAGGAATCCATGATGGTGACGAGCGGCCCGGCGCAAGGCCGTGCGGAAAGAAGGGCGATGAATTGCCGTTACGCGAAGCGGCAACGGAGGATGCGGACGATTATAGCGACCGGCGCACGCGGCTGCCCGCGGCGCGACCGCCGCCGCACGGGCCCGGGCTGCCGCGTCAGCGGCGCAGCGCGGCCGGCAGCCACGCGTGCTCGACGCGCTGGCCGAGCCAGATCAGCGCCGCGTAGGGCCAGATCCATGCGAGCCAGCGCGCGATGCTGTTGAAGTGCACGTAGCGGCCCTGCCGCCACCCCGACAGCGTGAAGTCGAAGAACGGATTGACCGGCAGCAGGTTCACGAGCGCGACGCCGGCCAGCAGCGCGAGCGCCGCGAGCATCGCGCGCCACGTCGCCGGCACGCGCAATGCGACGAGCGCCGCCGCGAAACCCAGCTCGATGCCGAGCCGCGCGCCGGGCGTCGCCCACACGACGACGAGGCCGGTGGCCGACTGCATGAACGTCGCGGCCGCCTTCAGCACGAGCGTGGCGACCACCAGCGCGACCAGCAGCCGGATGCGCGGCGCGCGCGGGCGCATCGCGAGCGACGCGATCGCCAGCGCGGGGAACAGCATCAGCCCGCCGAGCACGGCTTCCCACGCGGAATCCGACAACCAGCCGTCGACCCGCTCGGGCCATTCGCTGACGTGCCACGCGGCCGGCAGCCATGCGAGCAGCGCGTCCTGCATCGACGCGTCGGCGCGCTCCCACAGCGCGGCCGGCCAGTCGCCGATGCCGAACAGGAACGGCGACGGAAACACGATCGCGAACGGCCACAGCGCGGCGAGCAGCAGCGGCGTCGACCCGTCGGCCTCCAGCCACGCGAGGCGCAGCCGGCGCAGCACGCCGCGGTCGAGCAGCGCGCCGGCGACCGGCGCGGCAAGCGCCGCGCCCAGCAGCGCGCCGAGCGCGTTGGCGCCGAGATCGAGATTCGACGCGACGCGCGTCGGCAGGTAGGTCTGCAGTGCTTCCATCGTCCCCGACAGCAGCACGCCGAGCACGCTCGCGATCAGCGTCGCGGCCACGCCGCGCCAGCGCGGGTGCAGCGCGAGCACGCCGAGTGCGCCGAACGGCAGATAACCGAGCACGTTCGTGACCACGTCGAACGCCGTCACGTAGCGCTGCATCGGCGCGAACAGGTAATCGAACGGGCCGATGCCGAGCGACGCCCAGCCTTCGAACGGATACAGCGACGCATAGACGATCAGCGCCGCGTAGGCGGCAAACGCCTGCCGCGCGAGCGGCGACGCGCGATGCGTGCCGGGCGCGCTCATCGCGGCTGCCCGCCGGGCGTCACGGCGTGCCCGCGTACGCCTGCACGCCGACCCACGCGGCGATCTGCGACACGAGTTCGTCGCTGGCCGCCGCGAGCGCACGCGCGCCGCCGGCCGCGTCGGGCGTGCTCGACGGCGCGCGCGCGACGAACGTGCGCTGGCCGAGCACCTTGCCGTCGAGCATCAGCGTCGCGCGCGCGGTCACCGCACCGTGGCTTTGCGACTGCCCGTCGAAGACCTGTTCGAATTCGCTCAGGTCGACCTTGAGGGTCGGCGCGCGCACGCCGTCGGCCCCTTCGAGCACCGTGCCGCGCGACGACAGCGCGCCGCGCAGCCGTTGCGTGAGCAACTGCGCGGGCGGCGCGGTCCAGCGGCTGTCGCGATAGACGGCCACGTGCTGCGCATCGGCGTACGCGAGGCGGTACGCGAACTTGTCCGTATCGAGCGCGTCGGGCGCGGCGACGTCGAGCACCTTCAGCGCGGGGCCCGACCCGGCGGTCGCCACCGACGACACGGGCCCGAGGTCGTAGCGGATGTTCGACAGCACCGCGTCGTTGCCGGCGCAGCCGGCCGCCAGCGCGAGCGTCAGCACGGCAAGCGCGGCCGCGGCCGGACGCAGCGCGCGGTCAAGGATTCGTGGCATGGCGTATTCCTGCATGATGTTTCCGGTTTCGATGAACGTCATTGCCCGGCCGTCGCGCCAGGCCAGACGAAGCCCGCTTCGCCGGGCCCCGGCGCCGCGCCGGGCGACCCGAACAACAGACTGCGCGGGTTGCGGCCGAGTTCGCCGGCGACGTCCTTCAATTGCCGCGACGCGTCGCCGACGCTGTCGGCCAGCGCATTGAAGCGCGGCAGCGTGTCGTACTGCACGCGCGCGTTGAGCCCGTTCAGCGCGACGCCGACCTGCTCGGCGGCCGTGCCGGCCTTGTTCAGGTTCGACACGAGCGGCCCGTTCGGCTGCAGCAGCGTGTTCGCCGACGCCATCGCGCGGTTCACCTCGTGCATCGTCTCCGGCAGCGCGGTGACCGCCGGGCCGAGTTGCTTCGTCAGCGTCGCGGCGCCGTCGGCCGCGTGCTGCAGGCTTTCGGCGGTCGCGCGCAACTGCTCGCGCATCTCGGGCGACATCAGCGCGTTCGCGCTCTTCGCGGCCAGTTCGAGTTGCCTCAGCAGCACGTCGCCGCGCTCCTGGATCTGGTCGAACAGGCTCGGCCGCATCGGGATCTGCGCGATCGACTTCGGCGACGACGGCAGCGGCGACAGATCGCGCCCCGTATCCTCGAGCTGCACGAACGCGATGCCCGTCACGCCCTGGAAGCCGAGGCTGCCGTAGGTCGACTGCGTGATCGGCGCGTCGTGATCGACGAGGATGCGGATCCGGATCTGACCCGGATGCGTGCGATCGAAGCCGATCGACTGCACCTTGCCGACGTCGAGGCCGCGAAAGCGCACGGCCGCGTCCGGGAACAGCCCCGTCACGTTGGTGCGCGCGAGCAGGTCGTACGGCACGCGCACGGTGCGGTCGACGTTGAACCAGAACACGGTGCCCGCGATCGCGAGCGTCAGCGCGATCGTGAACAGGCCGGCCCAGAACGCATGTGATTTGTTTTCCATTCGCGGGTTCCTTGCTTCTACAGCTCGACGCTCGACAGCGCCGGTTCGAGGGCCGCCTTCGGCAGCTTCGCGCGCCGCTCGGGCGGCAGCGCCTGCAACGCGCGGCGCCCGCGCAGCCCCAGGAAATATTCGTGGATGAACGGATGGTCGACGTTCGCGGCCTCCTCGACGGGCGCGGCGACCAGCACCTTGCGGTCGGCCAGCACCGCGACGCGTGTCGACAGCGCGACCATCGTATCGAGGTCGTGCGTCACCATCACGACGGTCAGCCCGAGCGTGCGGTGCAGCGTCGCGATCAGCTCGACGAATTCGTCGGAGGCCTGCGGATCGAGGCCGGCCGTCGGCTCGTCGAGGAACAGCAGCTCGGGCTCCAGCGCGATCGCGCGCGCGATGCCGACCCGCTTCACCATCCCGCCCGACAGCGCGGCCGGCATCTTCGACGCGTGCTTGCACGGCAGCCCGACCATCTCGAGCTTCAGCATCACGATGTCGTGCAGCAGGTCCGGCGGCACGCGGCCGAGCTCGCGCAGCGGCTGCGCGACGTTGTCGAACACCGTCATCGACGAGAACAGCGCGCCCTGCTGGAACAGCATCCCCGAACGCGTGCGCATCATCCGCGCGCTCGCGTCGTCGATCGTCGCCGTATCCTCGCCGAACACCTTGATCGTGCCCGACGTCGGCCGTTCGAGGCCGAGGATCTGGCGCACGAGCGTCGTCTTGCCGGAGCCCGAGCCGCCGACGATCGACACGATCTCGCCGCGCCGCACGTCGAAGTCGAGCTTCTGGTGAACGATGTTGCGCCCGTAGCGCTTGGTCAGGTTGCGCACCTCGATCACGAAGTCGGCGGCATCGGCGGCCGCGTCCGGCCGGGGGCCGACCGACCCGGCGCCGATCGCCGCGGCATGCGCGGTCGTTTCGTTCGATGCGTTCATCCGAGCCCCACGTTCTGGAACAGGATCGCGAACACCGCGTCGGCGAGGATCACGACCGTGATCGACGACACCACCGACGTGGTCGTGCCTTCGCCGAGGCTCTGCGAATTCGCCTTGATCCGGAAGCCGAAATGGCACGCGACCAGCGCGATCAGCATGCCGAACACGACGCCCTTGCCGACGCCGATGTACAGGTTCGCGATCGGCACGACGCCCGGCAGCGAGCGCACGAAATAGTTGATGTCGATGCCGAGCACCAGCTTCGCGGCGAGCGCGCCGCCCGTCAGCGCGATGATGTTGGTCCACATCACGAGCAGCGGCATCGCGACGCCGAGCGCGAGCACGCGCGGCAGGATCAGCCGCAGCCCGTGCGGGATGCCCATCACGCGCATCGCGTCGAGCTCCTCGGTCACGCGCATCACGCCGATCTGCGCGGTGATCGCCGAGCCCGAGCGGCCCGCGACGAGAATCGCCGACAGCACGGGGCCGAGCTCGCGGATCACCGACAGCCCGAGAATGTTCACGATGTAGCGGTTCGCCCCGAACATCTGCAACTGCTGCGCGGACAGGTAGCTGAGCACGATGCCGATCAGGAAAGCGACGAGCGCGGTGATCGGCAGCGCCTGTGCGCCGGCGCTGTAGATGTTCGCGGAGGTTTCCCGCCACGGCATCGTCCGCGGGCGGCGCAGCACCGACAGCGCATCGAGGATCACGAGGCCGAACATCGCGATGCCGCCCTGCAGGTGTTCGCCGAACGAGAAGATCGCCTGGCCGAGCCGCGTGACGGGATCGAACCGCACGATGCGCTCGGGCGCCTCGCGCTGGCTGTCGAGCCGCTCGATGCGTTCGAAGATCGTGCGCTGCGTGGCACTCAGCGCGACGCCGGCCGGCAGCTTGCGGCCCCACACGCGCCACAGCGCCTGGCCGCCGACGTGATCGAGCCGCTCGATGCCGGACAGATCCCATTCGCTCACGCGCCCGGCGGCGATGCTCGCGATGCGGCGCGCCACGGCGCCGCGGTTGCGCGCGAGCGACAGCGCGGTCCACTGGCCGGTCAGGCGCACCGTCTGGCCCTGGCCGCCGGCGTCGACCGACAGGCCGGGAGGAGTCTCGAAGTCCAAGGGCAGGTTGTTTGCAAAAGGATGACAGCGGCCATTGTAGCGAACCGTCCGACGCCGCGACGTGAGGATTTCCGGCGCGGCGTCGGCGGCGCGGTGCGCAGCCGGGAGCATGGCGCCGGCCGGGACCGGCCCGAAGCCGCCGCCGGCCGCGGCCCGCTGCCGGCATCGCAACCTTTCATTGTTCCGTCACGTTTCCTTTCGATACTCTCACGCGCCGCACCTCAGGCCGTCGGCGCACCGCGCCGCCATTCGTGCGTACCTCGCGCTTCATAAAACAGAACACCGAACAGGACAACCGATGCGTCTCCCCCCGCTTTCCCGCCGCCACGTACCGGCCGCCGCCGCGCTCGCCAGCCTCGCCTTCGCCCTCGCCGGCTGCGGCGGCGACGACGTCACCGCCACGCCGCCGTCGCAGCCCGAGGCCCAGGCGCCCGTCGGCACGACGGCCACGCTCGCGCTGCTCGAGACGACCGACCTGCACACCAACGTGCTGTCGTACGACTATTTCAAGCTCGCCGCCGACAATTCGCTCGGCTTCGAGCGCGTGTCGACGCTGATCGCGCAGGCGCGCAAGCAGTACCCGAACACGCTGCTGCTCGACAACGGCGACACGATCCAGGGCACCGCGCTGTCGGACTACCAGGCGCTCGTGAAGCCGGTGGGCTGCGACCAGACGCTCGCGATCTACAAGGTGATGAACGCCGCGAAATTCGACGGCGGCGGGATCGGCAACCACGAGTTCAACTACGGGCTGCCGTACCTGTCGCAGGTGACCGGCAACACGTTCGAGGTCGACGGCCTGCCGGCGCCGGCCCAGCAGAAGAAGTGCGCGGGCCCGAACTTCCCGCAGGTGCTCGCGAACGTGATCAGCGCGAAGACCAACGCGCCGCTGTTCACGCCGTACACGATCCTCACGCGCACGGTGACAGCCACGACGCCGGACGGCAAGACGGTCAGCGCGCCCGTGAAGATCGGCATCATCGGCTTCACGCCGCCCGCGATCATGAACTGGGACAAGCGCTGGCTCGACGGCAAGGTCTATACGACCGGGCTGAAGGAGGCGGCCGAGAAGTACATTCCGGAAATGCGCGCGAAGGGCGCCGATCTCGTCGTCGCGATCTCGCACGGCGGTCTCGACAATGCCGCGTACTCGCCGACGATGGAAAACGGCAGCTGGTGGCTGTCGAAGGTGCCCGGCATCGACGCGATGCTGATCGGCCACTCGCACCAGGTGTTCCCGGACGCGAACAGCACGGTGTCGCAGTTCAACCTGCCGGGCGTCGACAAGGTCAAGGGCACCGTCAACGGCGTGCCGACCGTGATGGCCAACTACTGGGGCAAGCATCTCGGCGTGATCAAGCTCGGCCTGAAGTTCGACGGCAAGACGTGGGCCGTCGACAAGTCGCAGACGACCGTCGAGGCGCGGCCGATCCAGAACGCCGACAAGAGCTACGTCGCCGCCGACCCGTCGGTCTCCGCCGCGATCGCGGCCGAGCACCAGGCGACGATCGACTACGTGAAGACGCCGATCGGCTCGACCGACTACCGGATGAACTCGTACTTCGCGGACGTCGGCGATCCGGGCGCGATCCAGATCGTCAACGAGGCACAGGCCGACTACGTGAAGACCTACGTGCAGGCGAACCTGCCGCAATACGCGTCGCTGCCGGTGCTGTCGGTCAGCGCGCCGTTCAAGAGCGGCTTCGGCGGCGGCACCGACTACACCGACGTCGCGCCGGGCGCGCTCGCGATCAACAACGCCGCCGACCTGTACCTGTATCCGAACACCGTGTACGCGGTGAAGGTGAGCGGCGCCGACGTGAAGAACTGGCTCGAGACCGCCGCGAAGCGCTTCAACACGATCGACCCGACGAAGGCGACCGTGCAGCCGCTCGTCAGCACCTTCCCCGGCTACAACTTCGACATGTTCACGTCGGCCGATCTCGCCTATGAAATCGACGTCACGCAGCCGGTCGGCAGCCGCATCCGGAATCTGACGTACAAGGGCGCGCCGATCGACCCGAACGCGCAGTTCATCGTCGCGACCAACAACTACCGTGCGAGCGGCGGCGGCAACTTCCCGGGCCTCGACGGCAGCAAGACGATCTTCGCGTCGCCCGACGCGAACCGCGACGTGCTGATCGCGTTCATCAAGAAGCGCGGCGCGATCACGCGTGCGGCCGACGGCGCGCAGCGCAGCTGGCGCTTCACGAAGCTCGCGAGCTCGGTCGCGCACGTGCGGTTCGCGTCCGCGCCGAACCGCCTCGGCGACGCGACGGCGGCCGGCCTGACCGGCATCACGCAGGTCGCGGCCGACGACGGCTCGGGCAAGAACCTCGCGACCTACGAGATCGACCTCACGCAATGAGACACGCGATGCAACCGATCCGGACGATGCGGCCTGCCGAAACCGGCTTCGCCGCTGCCGCGCGGCGCGCGCTGCGCGCGAAGCTCCCGCCCGCCGCGCTGCTCGCGGCGGCGGCCGTGACCGTCGCGGCCGTCGTCGCGGCGACCGGCCTGCGCGGCGCCGGCCCCGCGCCGAGCGCCGCGCAACTCGACGAATGGCAGGCGATGGTCGCGCAGGCGACCGAGCCGCATGCGCTGGCCCAGTTGCGCACGCTCGCACGGCGCGGCTCGGCCGACGCGCAGACGGCGCTCGGCATCGCGCTCGTCGATGCGCACGAACCGGGGCTGCGCGACGAGGGGCGCGGCTGGCTGGAAACGGCCGCAGCGGCGCACGACACGGCTGACGCGCCGGCTGCACGGCGCGCGCAGCTCGCGCTCGGCAAGGCGTTGCTGCTCGGCAGCGGCGACCTGCCGAAAGACTATGTACGCGCACGCGCGCTGCTCGGCGCCGCGGCCGAACAGGGCGACCCGGCCGCCGCGTATTACCTCGGGCTGATCTACCGCAGCGGCTACGGCATCGCCGCCGACCCGGTGCAGGCCGCGCACTGGTTCGACATCGCATCGCGCGCGGACATCCCGGCCGCCGACTTCATGCTCGCGAACGCGTACCGCGACGGCAGCGGCGTGCCGCGCGACGATGCGCGCGCGCTCGCGCTGTATCGCCGGGCCGCCGAACACGAGCTGCCGGAAGCCGTGCAGACGCTCGCGATGGCCTATCGCAACGGCGAACTCGGGCTTCGGCCCGACGCGGACGAATTCCACGCGCAGTGGATCGAGACCGCGCATGCGCTGAAACACCCGGTCGTCGCGCCGTGACGGCCGTTCGGCCAGGGGGCGTGCGAGCGCGACCCGGCCGAACGGTAGTGACGTCGCATGCTTGACGTGCGCGCCGCGTATCGATATCGGTCCCGCAACCGAGTCGGCCGCGCGGCGCCGGTGGCGCACCGGCTCTCATGTCGACCGGCCAGGGCCCGGCGCCGACGGGCAAGACGCCGCTCGCCCGCGAGATGACCTCCGAATACGACATCGAGATACCGGTGCGGACGAAGCAGCCGCACGGAGCCGTGCCATGCCGCCCCGCGGGTTGCGCTCGCGCTCCGGCGCGCGCCAACGTCCCCTGTCGCTACAATAGGCGCCATGAACGCCCCCACCTCCTCCGACACGCCCGAATCCGGCGACGCACACATCGCGCGCAACCGGCTCGAGGCGCACCTGGACGCCGCGCCGCGCGCGTGGCCGCTCGACATCGTCGCCGCCACCGGCTCGACCAACGCCGACGTCGCAACGCGGCTCAAGGCGCTGCCGCGCAGCGCGAACGCGCTGCCCGCGCCGCTCGTGCGCGTCGCGTTCGAGCAGACGGCCGGGCGCGGACGGCAAGGCCGCCCGTGGTTCGCGCAGCCCGGCAATGCGCTGCTGTGCTCGGTCGGCTGCATCGTGCCGCGCGCCGTCGATGCGCTCGGCGGCCTCAGTATCGCGATCGGCGTCGCGCTCGCGGAAGGGCTGGCCACGCTGCCGCTCGACGCCCGCATGCGCGTTGCGCTCAAATGGCCGAACGACCTGCTGCTGACGACCGACGACAACGGCACGCCGCGCATCGTCGGCAAGCTCGCCGGGATCCTGATCGAAACCGTCTGGACCACCGCCGACGCCACCGCCGTCGTGATCGGCTTCGGCATCAACGTGCGCGGCGCGGAAGCCGTCGCCGCACAGGTCGACGCGCTGCGCGCGCGCGAAGCGACGCTCGCGAGCGGGCTGCCGCCTGCCGCGCTGTCGATCGCGTGCCCGTCGGCGAACCTCACCGATACGCTCGCCGCGTCGCTGAACGCGCTCACGCCCGCGCTCGCGCAATTCGGCGCCGACGGCCTCGCGCCGTTCCTGCCGCGCTGGCACGCGCTGCACGCGTACGCGGGCCGCGAAGTCGTGCTGCTCGAGCAAGGCGTCGAACGCGTGCGCGGCATCGCGACGGGCATCGATGCGACCGGCCAGTTGCTGCTCGACACGCCGAGCGGCGTGCAGACGATCGCGGCCGGCGACGTGTCGCTGCGCGAAGCGCAATGAGCGAACCGCATCTGCTGATCGACGCCGGCAACAGCCGGATCAAGTGGGCGCTCGCCGACGCGCGGCGCACGCTCGTCGACACGGGCGCGTTCGGCCACACGCGCGACGGCGGCGCCGATCCCGACTGGTCGCGCCTGCCGCGTCCGCGCGGCGCATGGATCTCGAACGTCGCGGGCGCCGACGTGGCCGCGCGGATCGACGCGCTGCTCGACGCACGCTGGCCGGGCCTGCCGCGCACGACGATCCGCTCGCGGCCCGCGCAATGCGGCGTGACGAACGGCTATACGACGCCCGAACAGCTCGGCAGCGACCGGTGGGCCGGCCTGATCGGCGCGCACGCGGCGTTTCCGGACGAGCATCTGCTGATCGCGACGTTCGGCACGGCGACGACGCTGGAAGCCCTGCGCGCGGACGGCCGCTTCACGGGCGGCCTGATCGCGCCGGGCTGGGCGCTGATGATGCGCGCGCTCGGCACGCACACCGCGCAGTTGCCGACGCTGACCACCGATATCGCCAGCGGCCTGCTCGCGTTCGCGCAGGCCGAACCGTTCCAGATCGATACGCCGCGCTCGCTGTCGGCCGGCTGCCTGTACGCGCAGGCCGGCCTGATCGAACGCGCGTGGCGCGATCTCGTCGACGCGTGGCAGGCGCCGGTACGGCTCGTGCTGGCAGGCGGCGCGGCGGACGACGTCGCGCGTGCGCTGACGGTCCCGCATACGCGGCACGACGCGCTGATCCTGTCCGGGCTCGCACTGATCGCCGCGGACACGGCCGGCCGGGCAACGGCGCGGGATTGACGCAACGGCGCCGGCATCGCAGCGGGCGCGTGGCGATGCCGGCCGAACCGAAGCGGGCCTGCGCCCCGCCGACGACGCAGTACGCGCGGCGCCGCGCCAGCGGCCCGCACGAACGGTCGACGGTAGCTACGAAAAAGCCGGCCATGCGGCCGGCTCGACTGAACGACGTGAATCACGTCGATGACGACAAGGAGTTTCGACGATGCTGCGCTGGCTGATCGCTGTCCTCTTTCTCGCCAACATGCTCGCGTTCGTGGCGGCGCGCGGCGTGTTCGGGCCGCTGCCGGCGGCCGGCCCGCGCGAACCCGGCGTGCTGGCGCGGCAGGTGCGGCCGGACGCGCTGCGCGTGACGCCGCTCATGCGGGCGACCGACCAGCCCGTCGTCGGCGACCCGATCGCGGCGCCGGCCGTCACGACCGCACCGCTCCCGGCGTCCGCCCCGTGACGACGCCGCGTCGCGCTCAGGGCCGTTGCGCGCGCACCTTTTTCAGCAACGCAGTGGTCGAGCGATCGTGCTCGAACGGAATCGCCAGCGCCCGGCCGCCCCAGCCGCGCACGAGCGCGGATTCCGGCAGCGCGTCCATGTTGTAATCGCCGCCCTTCACGAGGATGTCCGGACGGACGGCCTCGATCAGCGATACGGGCGTCTTTTCCCCGAACGTCACGACCCAGTCGACGCTTTCCAGCGCCGCCAGCAGTGCCGCGCGATCCTCTTCGCGGTTGATCGGCCGGTCGTCGCCCTTGCCGAGCATGCGCACCGACGCATCGCTGTTCACGCCGACGATCAGGCAGGCGCCAAGCGCTTTCGCATCGGCGAGATACGTGACGTGACCGCGATGCAGGATGTCGAACACGCCGTTGGTGAACACGACGGGCGACGGCAGCGACGCGCGCAGCGCGACGAGGGCATCACGGGTGATCAGCTTGCGTTCGAAGGTGGCGGACATGATGGAGATCGGACGGAATGAACGACGGCGCGCGCGACGGCGGCGCCAGATAAAAAGCCCGCCGGACCGGCCGGGCGGGCTTCATGCAACGAACGCGACACGGTGCCGCGAGCCGGGCGCGAGCCAGACGCGACTCGCGCCGCCGCCGGCACCCGCCGGCCTCAGGCCGGCTGCGCGGCCGACGACGGGCCGCTTTCGGCCTGCAGGCGGCTGGTGACTTCCTTGCGGTAGCGGTTCAGCTCCTGCGCGGTCGCGAACGTGCGCTCGAACAGGATCGACAGGTTGTGCAGGATTCGCTCGACGACCTTCTTCTCCCACTCGCCGTCGAAACGGATCTGCTCGTCGAGCCAGCGCTCCAGCCATTCCGGATCCGGCAGGCGCGACTGCACCGTGTCGCGCGGGAACAGCGCCTGGTTCACGTGCAGGTTGGTCGG